>JAQSXD010000420.1 GCA_029266295.1 Bacillota bacterium
AGGGATTCAGATTTCAAAAAGCATCCTCTCTGGGGATGAACTGAAAACGGCAGCGCTTCGCAGAGAAACTGAACTTCTGGAAGAAAAACGTGAATCACTGGTAGTTAGAACCAATGCCATTTCTGGATAGGAAAACGCTTGAAAGGTTCGGTGTCCTTAAAATAAGGACACCGAGAAAAACGGCTGAATTTCAACGATGCTTCAAATTGGATTTATGGAATTTGGGAAGAACGTTGAAAAAACCGATGTCCTTAAAACAAGGACATCGAAAGAATGGCTAAATTTCAACATTCTTAAAACCCAAAATTCTGTTCGATTTCAAGAAAGGCTCGAAAACGTTGAAATTGATCGATGTCCTTATTTTCGGGACGCCGAAAACAAGGACAATATAATTATCAGTCTTACAATTAACAGTATCTATATATCTAATAGCTAACTATATCTAAATTAGTTACTATATCATCCTCCATCACTCTTTCTTTTTGGTTCTTTTTCTTTTGAGGGGAAGGACGGAAGGAAAGACGGAGTAAGATCTATTAAAACAATTCTACAAACGTTGCGAGAAGCACAAAGAATCAATCAGTAAAATCATATATACAAAAGGGCGATGTAATCCATAGCAGAAAAACTCGTTTTTAAGAGTATTTTGTCATTGGATGAAGAACTAACTGGCAAGCAGGAAAAAACCGCCAGAAAGTTAAATTTAGGCCCAATAATCGACACTCAGAGCATAAACATAACAGGGAGATTATAATGACAAATCATGTTGACGAAAAAAGCCGTATCGAAAAAGCAGCGATACTTGAGCTTTTAAGAACAGCCAGAACCATGAAACGGCAGCTAAAGATCCTGAAAGGAATTGCACTGCGGGAGGAAGAACGCAAGCTTCTGAGAGAAGTAATTGAAAAGGTTGAGGAGGACTGCAAGCTCTTTAAATTATAACAATTGGTCTTGCCAGCGGAGCGCTGACTTATATATATCAAACTACTTTGGAGGGACTAAAATGGGCTTATGCGGAAGAAATTGTGATAAGTGCAATCTTAAACTTAATTGTCAGGGCTGCTCTTTGTGTGAGAAATCCTTGTGTGACCGGGAGTGCAAAAGGTGCTTTTCCTTATGTCCGGACCGTTCAGGGTCCTTTGGGTATCTCAGGCAGATTGGAGGAGGAAGAATCGAGCTGCATCAGAATGAAGCTTATCTGCTGCCAGCGAATATTCCGGTGCTCCCGGACCGGCTGACAGAGCGGATTCATGTCAAAGACATTGTTGGAATCCATGGGGGAAATATGCTTTCCAGCAACGGAGAGAACATTGCGAGAGTTTACCGGTCAAAAGGTCTTCAGGAGGCATTAAATCTGGAGAGACCCGTGAAGGGAGTTCTTCAGTTTTACGTAAAGGACCGTACGATTGAAGGTGTATGGGACAAGCGAAAAGATGTGATCAGCCAGCTTTGTGAATTCCCCTGGGCTGCTGTTATATCGCCCAATTTTAGCGTGTATGAGGATGCGCCAAGAATGGATCACCTATATAACATCAAACGAAGCAGCATCGTGTACAACGAGATGGTGGAAGCAGGGCTTCCGGCAGCACCGGATATCTCCTGGTATAATCGGATCGATCTTGATCAATGGATCCGAGAGATCAATACCAGAGATATAAAATGCATTGCCTTTAGTTTCCAGACAGTCGGTACGGACCTAAGAGCCTCAAATACATATCTAAATTACATTATTGGGTTTAAGTATCTAACGAGCCGGATCTCTCCGGAAGTTAGAGTTATAGTCGCAGGTGTTGCTTCACCGGCCAGGGTTAGGATCCTTCGGGAGAACTGCGATAATAAGATATCAGTTTTGAATCAAACAGCGTATGTTCAGAGCAGGAGAGGCATCCTTGCAGAAACCGGAAAGAGCGTCACCGGTGAGATTTCAAAAAACAAATTATTAGTAAGAAACGTAGAATTCTATGACAAAATGTACGAAGCAAATGAGGAGGAACCACCATCATGCCAAAATCCAGAAGCAATGGAAGTTTAGGATCCCGTTCGGGAGAAACGACCTATGACGAAAGAGAAATGAGTGATCGCATTGAAGATCGTCTTCAGGATGCCGGTACCGTTCGAGTAAATGTGGAGAGCAGATCAAGAGGAATCAGGGAGGATGTCGATGTCACCTTCAGCGGCCGAACAGCGGTCATTTCTTCCGGAAGTGGGAGATCATATACAGTGGATATTGATACCAGCACCTGCAACTGCCCGGACCATATTCACCGACACAATCGATGCAGGCACATCGAAGCAGCCGATATCGCCCAAGAACAGATTACGCAAGGGACGTCTCAAGGAAGCAGAAGCGATTCTGGAATTAGTCCAAACGAATTTATAGGAGAATTTATACAAAATGAAATAAATGAAGAACTAGGGAATCATCAGAGCGTATACACTGACGATTCTTTTTTTTATACGGAAAACCCGGAACTGTTTCAGAAAGATATGGAGCGACTGCGGGACGCTCCAATTCCGTATTACTATGAAAATGTATTGAATGGATCTAACATAACATTCGGAATTGAGCTGGAATTTGCGTTTGGTGATAGTGATGCCATCGCAAGCGAACTATACAATTTAGGAATATGCAGTAGTCCTTATATGCATGAATATCATGATTCTCGGGAGCCTGGAAAGTGGGTTCTCGAATGTGATGACAGTGTAACAGAGGGTGGCTATGGTGGTGAACTGATTTCCCCGGTTTTGACAGATACGCCTGAAACGTGGCGACAAATTCAAATCGTATGTGAGGTTGCAAAGCGGCATGGAGCTTTCGTGAACGAGGATACAGGGGGGCACGTGCATATTGGAGCTGAGGAATCTCTTGACGGGAAAAGGCAGAGATGGAGAAGATTTTTTAAAACAGCTGTAGGATTTGAAAGTGTATTTCACCGGCTTGCCGGTGGTGAGCAGGGAAGATTTAGAGGAGGTGGGTATGCTTTAAGTGCGATTTCGCAGAACCGTGAGGGGCTTAACACAAGACTTCCAGACCAGGGAACTATTTCAGACTTTCAAGCTGAAATTGGAAGTCTTGATTTACATAGATACAGAAGTATCAACTTAGAATCGTTTACAAGCAACAAAAAAACAATAGAATTTAGAGCGTTTAACGGAACAATAACTCCTGGTGTAATACAGGCAAATGTAAAATATGCTGCAGGTGTTATCAATACTTCGGTGAGATCAAGAGTCAGTCCTGAAGAAGGCTTGGCAGCTACTGCTTCTGACCGGAAACGGGGATCAATTATTAATAACTATGAGCAGAATAACTTTCGGAATGATGTATCGATCATGAAGGCGATGGACGTGATGTTTTCCAGAAGAGAGGATAAAGAGCATATTATGTCCATTATAAC
>JAQSXD010000421.1 GCA_029266295.1 Bacillota bacterium
ACAGGGATACGCCTCTCCGTCTGATGTTGCCACTGCGATTGCTTCGAATTCACGAAAGCCTTCGGAGATTGCCTTCACATAGGCAGTTCGTTCAGCACAAATGGTAGCACCGAAGGATGAATTTTCCACATTTACGCCTGTGAATACCTCGCCAGTTGACGTGAGGAGCGCCGCACCAACTTTAAAACGTGAATAAGGTGCGTAAGCATTCTGCGTCATATCTTTTGCTGTTCGAAATAATTCCCTGTATTTCATATTGAGTTCCCCTTTCAATGATAGCTGATATGCTTGACCGATGAACAGACGCTCTATCGCACCAGCCCAATCAAATTCATGATCTTCTCTTCCTGTGCCCTCATCTCTGCTTTATCTTCCTCCTCGATGTGATCATACCCCAAGAGGTGAAAGACACTGTGGACAAAAAGGTATACGAGCTCGCGCTCTCCGGAATGACCAAATTCGTCAGCTTGAAGCAACGCCTGTTCCGGGCAGATTACCACATCACCCAAACAAATCACGCCTGCTTGATGCATCTCTGAGACGGTTTCATACTGTGGAAATGAAAGCACATCCGTAACGCTGTCCTTATCGCGGTAAACTCTGTTCAGTTCATGAATCTCTTCTGTGCTGACAAAAGTTACGCTGATTTCAACACGGTCCGGATCAACTCCCTCTTCTTTCACACAAAGCTCCGCGGCCTGGATCATATGATCGATCACAGTCTGCCCCGGCATTCTCTCGTCGCTGAATATCAGGTTCATTCCTCTCCCTCCTTCTCCGGATTTTCTTTCGCATACTTTTCATATGCTACAATAATTCTTCTGACCAATGCATGCCGTACAACGTCGGCATCTTTCAGAAAGCAGAAATCAATTCCTTCTACTCGGTCCAGCACCTTGATGGCATCCACCAGACCTGATTTTTTCCCTCTCGGCAGGTCTATTTGCGTAATATCTCCAGTTACCACTGCCTTGGATCCGAAACCAAGTCTTGTCAGAAACATCTTCATCTGTTCTTTTGTGGTGTTTTGGGCTTCATCCAAAATGATAAACGAATTGTCCAGGGTTCTTCCCCTCATATAGGCCAGGGGAACGACCTCAATGATCTCTTTCTCTTTGAGCCGAAGCGTACTGTCCCTTCCTAAAATATCATGCAGCGCATCGTAGAGCGGTCTCAAATAGGGGTCCACCTTTTCCTGCAGATCTCCGGGGAGAAAGCCGAGACGCTCTCCCGCTTCCACAGCCGGCCTTGCCAGGATGATTTTCTGAACTTCTTTATTCTTAAACGCATTGATGGCCATGGCCACTGCAATATAGGTTTTTCCTGTACCCGCTGGCCCAACGCCGAATACGATATCATGCTTTTTTATGCTCTGTGCATAGGAGGTTTGTCCTATGGTCTTGGGTTTAATGGGCTTTCCTCTATGTGTAAAACAGATCACGTCCTTATTAATATTGCTGTCTTTATAAGAGAGCCCCTTTTGATTCAGGCTGATAACATAGTTCACCTTTTGCGCATCCAGTATTTCACCGGATTCCAAGATGCCCAGAAGCTCTACGACTACCTGCTGCGCTTTCGCCGCTTCTTTTCCTTTCAAGATGATCTCATCCTGCCGCTGCACAATGTCCACATCATAATTGTCTTTTATAATTTTTAAATTGACATCCAGGTTTCCGAACAATTGATCCGTATCCTGATCATGGTCAATCTTGATTTTCAGTTCCTCTATCGGTTGTGTTTCCAATCACAATCTCCTTTTCCATTCCGATTTTTTCCAGGGCCTCCAGCATGATTGCTACTCCTATTATATTTTCTCCCGGTGAAAACTTCAAACTTTTATTTAGTATTTGCACATTTTCCGGTAAATTCTGCCTGATTGCCTCCCGAACCTGGCGGTTTCCCTCTTTTTCAATCTCTTCCTGGCTGCGCTCATGCTCCGTTACTGTAATTTCTTTGATTTTCACAAGAGCAAGCGAAACCGGAATTGGCCGAACGACATGAAGCAGTTTGTTTTCCTCATAAACAGAGTTATCGTAATAATTAAGAATATTTGCAGTATTTAGCTTAAAATCGCCGATTTCCACACGAAATCCCACGAGACAATTGCCGGTGGGTGTTTTAATATCTCTATATTTTTCCTGATAATAGTTAAGCCGGTATGGCACCCTTACATAAACCTCTCCCGCAGAATGAACATACCGTTCAGTTTTATTCACATCCGGCGTTCCGTAAGCGGTGCTTTTTACTGGTATAATACCGGAAATCAGCACATCTCCAGGCTTCACATAGGTTCCCGGAAGAGCCGCAACAACACCTTCTCTTGCGATGGTCTTTTCCACATAGCCTTCCTTGTCGGCGACAATATCACAGGGTATTGATTTGTCTACCGGCTTCGGCGTAACGGTTCCTTCCGCTATGGTGACTTCTGCCAAATTTCCTATATATTTTACCCCTATCCAAGCAATATTATCAAGATCATTGTAAAGATGCAGCTTTACGGTCTTTAAATCTACACTTTTGCTGCAGCCTTCGTACAGACCTGCCTCGCGCAGACTTTCTCTAATCTCGCTTTCTGTAAATGATTCATACCCGAAGATTCTGATTTCAGACACAAAGGTACTCTGATAATATAGAATCAGAGCAAATAAAATCATGCCAATCATGGTGCTTTTTTTTCCAAAGGCCTTTTTCGCAACAGGCTTATATCCTCTCTCGCGAAGGACGGTAATCCGATATTTGTTTTTCGCAGTCTTCAGGAAGGTCTGGTAGTCCCATTCCATCAGTGTCAAAATCATTTCAATATCACTTTTGATATGGATGTCCTTGATCGGAACATCTTTGCGCATGCACTCACTGATCAGTTTTTGCTGCTCAAATCCCTCAACCTTCAGCGTTACCGAGTGCTCGAGAAAACTTCCTCTATTTTTCATCGGCACCACCTTTTTTCCCTGAGTAGAATTCAACCGAACGGATATTGCCGGTTACAAGAACCCGTTCTTCCTCAATGAGCTTGATGCGCAGATCGTCACCGCTCACGGCACTGAAACGACTGCCATGATCTACAATAATGCTGTTTTCGGTTATGTATACAATTTTTTTCACATTGTCAAGAATGCCCGTGTTCCCGCTGACAAGAAGCCTGGGCATTTTGATACTGAAATCATATAACAATTCGTCCTTGACGTTCATAAAAACCTCCATAACATTGCCTTACTGTACAATTTTATGTTTCAAGGCATAAAAAATAACCTGGTTGTAGCAACCAGGTTTATTTTCTTGTTATATCTATGTTCCTTAGAGCAGTCCTTCAATGATTTTGCGAACGACACCGCCGTCTGCAAGACCTTTTACCTTTGGCATTACTGCTCCGATC
>JAQSXD010000422.1 GCA_029266295.1 Bacillota bacterium
GGCTCCGAAGTGTTCTTTCGTCCAGAGTGTCACAAATGGCAATTTCAGTCGCGTTGCCAATCCCTGCTTTGCGTTTCTCTCGATTACTTTTCTTCATCTACGCCGTTATTTAATAAAATTCTTGTTCACAACAGTATCACAAAAGCAGTACGATTGCAAGTTATTTTTTACAAAAGAGCTTTATATTATGCATCGGATCTAAAATTACCAGATTACAAAGCAAAAGGGGTGACCCGCCGGGTCTAAAAGCGTTGCCCACTGATCCCCACCGTACTGTACAGGAGCTTTCACCGCACCGCATTCAATGGCATGGATCACTGCAAGCTCCAACTGCTCGGTATCCTTCACCGTGAAATCAAGGTGGGCCATCTGCTGCTGCTTACCGGGCTCGTCCGGCCAGACAGGAGGAACGTAACCTGGATTGTCCTGAAAAGAAATCTTTATACCGCCGGAGGGCGGCGCAATATCAATCCATTCGTCACCATCGTAGGTCTTCTCCCAGCCCAGCAGGCGAAGATAAAAGTCCGCCAGCTCGTAACGGTCCGGACAGTCAAGGATGACTGCATTTAAAGCAATCGGAAATAAGTTTGCTTTCTTTTCTGCATTCATAAACAGCACCTCTACCCTTAATTCTGCATTGTTCTTTCTGCCTCAGCCCATGATGGGAAAATCCACACGCCTGCAGCAGGTTACGTCAATCGTAACATCGAAGCCACAGAAACGCAAGTGCTGCCTTGACCTCGCGGCCACTTATCCTGCGTTTTTTATACGGTTATACGGCTTCCAGTGCCTGTTTCAGATCACCGATCAGATCCTCTGCGTCTTCGATTCCTACGGAAAGCCGAAGCGTATCCTCAAAGACTCCGGCTCGTTCCCGCTCTTCCTTGGATTGTCCAAAATGCGTGGAGGTTGCAGAATGTACGATGAGCGACTTGGCATCTCCAACATTGACCATATAGTCAAAAACTCGTACCTGTTCCAAGACTTTTTTTGCAGCTTCCAGACCGCCTTTCAGGCGGATGGACAAAATCGCACCGGGTCCTTTCGGAAAATATTTCTTCGCAAGGGAATAATAACGGCTGCTTTCCAACCCCGGATAAGAGACGGACAAGATCTTAGGATGGGCTTCTAAAAACTGGGCAACCTTCCGGGCATTCTCCACGTGGCGCTCCATTCGTAGCGACAGGGTTTCCATACCCTGCAGCAGATAAAACGCATTGGTGGGGCTCAAATGAGCGCCGAGGTCAGTGAGGTATCGGATGCGAAGCCGCTTGGTGAAGATGCTGCTTTTCAGTGTTTCTTCTCCCAGGGAATTCCGATACTCTTCATAGAACCCATCAAATTGAGGAAATTTGCCGTTGTGCCAGTCAAATCCACCTTTCTCCACCGTAAGGCCCGCAATGATGGTGCCATGTCCTGCCAGATATTTTGTGGCAGAATAGCACAGAATATCCGCACCATAATCAAAGGCGTTGATGAGGTATGGTGTGGCAAAGGTGTTGTCGATGATCAGCGGAATACCATTTTCGTGGGCAAGCTTTGCAATGGCTTCGATGTCAACAATATTCATGCCCGGGTTTCCCAGGCTTTCGATATAGACCGCCTTGGTATTTTCTTTGATGGCTTTTTTGTAGGATTCAATATCATTCTCGTCTTCGATAAATCTTCCGCGGATGCCGTATTCGGGAAGAATTTTATTGAGCAGCGTTGTGGTGCCCCCATACAACGTCTGTACCGCGGCAATCTCATCGCCGGCCCTGGCAATATTAAGAAACGTGTTGGAAATGGCAGCCATTCCTGAGCTGAATGCCAGTGCCGCGCTCCCCCCTTCAAGAGAAGCAATTCGCTTTTCCAGCACATCATTCGTTGGGTTTGAAAATCTTACATAGGAATGTCCTTCCTCTGAGTATTCAAACAGCCTTGTGCAGCGGTCAAAATCGCCAAGTTCAAAGGCGGCGGTATGGTAAATCGGTACTGCTTTAGAGCGGTAATGTTCCGCCGGGTTATAGCCTGCATGAAGCTGCCGCGTCGTAAAGCCCAGCTTGATATCCTTATATGCTTCATAACTCATATTTCAAACCCACCTTCTTATACAATATAAGCTCAATCACCCTCAGAATCAGATCCGCTGCCCATGCGATGCCGGCACAGAAAATCGTTCCCCAGATGATTTTATACGTGTTCATGGTACGAAGTCCATCAAATAGAATGGTACCGAGCCCTCCGGCATTGATGGTTGCTGCAATGGTTGCAATTCCTATGGTAGACAACACTGCCAAATGAACCCCTGTCATGATAACCGGCAGCGCCAAAGGCAGCTTGATCTTATATAGGATCTGAATTTCGCTCATCCCCATACCCATGGCCGCTTCCGTTACAGAAGGATCAACGCTCCGCAAGCCCGCAATGTTATTTCGCAACAATAGAAACTGATTGTATAGCACCAGCACGAGAATTGCTGTATTTCTTCCGATTCCCATGACAGGAATCAGCATTGCAAAAAGTGCCAGGCTTGGAATGGAATAAATCACACTGAACAACTGGGTTATCCAGTTGGATAAGCGCTCTGACTTTATAACCAGCACCGTAAGAAGGAACGCCAGGATAACGGAAATCAGAAGGGTGATCCCAACGATTTGAAGATGCTCAATCAGTGCGTTCATAAGCTTAGGTGCATAGCGTCCGAAATACTCCAGCATCAGAGTCCTCCTCCTTCCAGCACGGCGAATCCTTTCTCAGCCGATCTGACAAGAGCTGCCACAAAATCATCAGCAGGGCTTTCCAGTATCGTTTCCGGCCGATCAAATTGCTTAATTCTTCCTTTATCCATAATGAGAACCCGCGTCCCCAATTTAAATGCCTCAGTCACATCGTGGGTGACAAAAAGAAAAGTTTTTCTGGAAGCCCTATGGATTTTTAGAAGTTCCTCCTGGAGTTTCTCACGATTGATCGCGTCAATGGCTCCAAAGGGCTCATCAAAGAGCATCAGTGCCGGATCTGCAGCAAGTGCCCGGGCCAGACCGATCCTCTGCTGCTGGCCTCCCGAAAGCTGGGCCGGATAGCGGTGTTTGAATTCCTTTGCATCAAGATTGACCAGCGTGAAGAGCTCATTGATTCGCTCATCAATCTTCTGTTTCTCCCAGCCCAAAATCCTGGGCACTGTTGCCATGTTGTTATAGACCGTCATATGGGGAAACAGCCCGATCTGCTGAATCACATAGCCGATTCCCCGGCGCAGGATCACCGGGTCCCGATCCTTGATATTGCTGCCAAATAATCGGATTTCACCGCTGTCCGGTTCATAAATCCTGTTAACCATCTTCAGGAGCGTTGTTTTCCCGCAGCCTGACGTTCCCAGAATT
>JAQSXD010000029.1 GCA_029266295.1 Bacillota bacterium
GCTTAGGGAAGAAGTGGAGCAAACTTATTACTGGTCACCGAATTTTAAGGGAATCAAGAATATTCCATGATTTGCAGTTCCATTGTGATCGAAACTTTTTTACAAGCTGTCTGCGTGAATTCAGATGGCTTATTTCTTTTTTTGAATTTCCACAATTTTCGAAAAATTGTCTTGACTCAATAAATCTATTAATGCATAATTAAATAAATTTATATAAATTATTATAAAAGGTGATAAAAATGAACGATCAAAGAGACATTATGAATGCTGCCGTCGTGAACTTTAAGCCCGATGCCGGCAACAAGAAGAACAACCTGAAAAGAATCGTCGATTTTTCCATTGCAGCAGCAAAACGCGGAGCCGATCTGATCTTGTTTCCTGAGTTATGTCTTACAGGTTATGATTACTTTGTAAACGAGAAGATTGAACTGAGCGAGAAGCTCGCTATGGCGGAAACCATAGAGGGGCCAGCCTGCGAAAGTATTGCAGAGGTGGCGAAAAAATATGGGATCTATATCGTGTTTGGAATGGCAGAAAAGCTGGAAGACAGCGCAGGGTTCCTTTATAATTCCGCCGTTGCGGTAGGGCCGGAGGGGATCATCGGCTCTTACCGAAAAATTCATCCCTTCGATTCAGAAAACAAATATTTTGTCAAAGGCGACACACCATTTCTGTTTGATACCCCATGGGGGCCCATTTCCGTAGGAATCTGCTACGATACCTATCAATTCCCGGAACTGATGAGATACTACATCTCGAAAGATTCCAGACTCTACTTAAATCCCACTGCAGTGATTGAAGAAATCCCAAAGGAAGGAAGCCGGCAGGCCTTTTTGAATTATTACGGGCCGACGCTTGAGTACGGCGTACTTTGCAATACGATTTTCATTGCCAGTGCAAATCTGACCGGATATGACGATACCAGTTATTTTGGGGGCGGCAGCGCTGTGCTTGGTCCCAAAATCACGCCCTTTTTTGAAACAGATGTGACCTATTATGCCGGAGATAAGAACAATGTTCAGGAAGGCGTCTCTCTTGCAACCATCGATCTTTCCCTAGCGAAAATGCGCCTGATGGACGCCACGGGGGCTGCCGGAGAGCCTGATTACAGGCCAGAGCTCTACAAGAAGTTTATCTGAGAAATCAATGATTTGGAAAGTGCGCGCCTGGAAAAATCAGCGTTTCTCTATGAATTATTATATTTTTTAAGGAGGAACTTTTTAATGGAAGAAAGAATTCAAAGCGCACAGGGCTTTCGCCGTACGCTGAAACTGTATCATCTTACGCTATTCGGTTTGGCTTACTTGACACCGATGATTGTCTACGGCATTTATGGGGTCATCTCAACGACGACCCATGGTGTGGAAGCCGGAGCCTATCTAACCGCGGTAGTCGCCATGCTGTTTACAGCCTTAAGTTATTGCCACATGGTAAAGGCATTTCCCGTCGCAGGTTCTGCCTATACCTATACCAGAAAAGCCATCAACCCGAATTTCGGTTTTATGATCGGCTGGGCGATCCTACTTGATTACATATTCATCCCCATGGCAATCTGGCTCATCGGGGCGTCTTTCTTTAATGCTGCGATTCCTAGCATTCCACCTTGGGTATGGGTTTTGTTCTTTATCATTGTTACGACCATCATCAATATCATCGGTGTAAAAATCGGGGCCAACGTCAATGTTACCATGGTGGTCATCCAGCTTATGGTAATCCTGGCTTTCGTTATTTTTACCGTCAAGGCAGTGATGAACGGTGCTGGCGAAGGAACTTTGCTGTCGATGAGTCCGTTTTACAATCCCGATGTTTCCTTTAATTTTGTGGTAGCCGGAGCAGCAATTGCCTGTTATTCTTTCCTTGGGTTTGATGCAGTTTCCACCTTTGTTGAAGAGGCTGTAGACCCGCTGAAGACCATCCCCAGAGCAATCATGCTCACGACGATCATCGGAGGCGTGATCTTTATCGCAGTAACCTATTTCACCCACCTGGCTCATCCGAGCTATGAGTATGCGGATGCGGGCAATGCAGCCTTTGAAATTGCAAAGGAAGTGGCGCCCGCAGTATTCGGAACGATTTTCTTGCTGGGTATGATCATCGCACAATTTGCTTCCGGTATCTCTGCCCAGGCCAGCGGTGCTCGTCTGATGTACGCAATGGGTCGGGATGGCGTGCTGCCGAAGAAAATCTTCGGGGTGCTGAACAGCAGATTTAATACGCCCGTAACCAGCGTGATTATCACAGGGGTTATCGCACTGCTTGCTTTGAAACTCAGCGTAACAACCTCAACATCCTTCATCAACTTCGGGGCTTTTTCAGCGTTCACTTTTGTAAATGTATCGGTAATTGCGCATTACTTTATCAAAGAGCGCAGACGTTCGGCAGGAGAGACCATCCTGTTTTTCATCCTTCCGCTGCTGGGTGCTCTTGCAGATCTTTATCTGCTGGTGCATCTTGACAAAGCTGCTTTGATTTTAGGTGGCAGCTGGGCTGCTGTTGGTTTGGTCTACTTGGTTTATCTGACGAAAGGCTTTAAAGTGGCTCCGCCGGATATGGCAATTGACGAATAGAAGAATATAGGAATTCTATAAAAATCGGCCCCAATTGTCGGAACAAAGTCTGACCTTTGGGGCTGATGATTTTCTCTGTGGCTGATGCTTTTTTTTGGTGCAATGGATTATAACAAAAAATTACCTGGGGTAAATCTAGCGTATCATTCTCGTTGGCAAAGATAGGGAAAAAGAAACTAAGAAAATTTACTGCGGATGCGATATAATGATAAAAAACAGAAAGGAGACGCCTATGGTTTCGCTGCACTTTTATCGATTGTTTTTCTATTTCACAGTGATCTGGTTCGTTGCGGGAATCATCTTCGTCTGCTGTTCTATGATCAGGTATTTCGTGAATAAACGACTGGTGGAAGGAGGTCACAAACGATAATGACCTCTGCTTCACTAATCGGATACGGTATACTCTTTGGCTTTGGTATCGTCTTTATTACCATTGCCCGTGCTGCAAATCAAAGATATTCCCATCATACCCTGGAAGATTTTGTACTGGCGGGAAGATCCCTTCCTTTTGGCTATCTATCAGCGGCGCTCTTTGTTTCCTGGACCTGGACAACCAGTATTATTGGTTCAGCCGAAGCTGCGATGCAATACGGCATTTCCGGTGGGATCAATTATACGCTATGGGCCAATCTGCCATTCCTCTTATTTATTCCCTTTGTTGTGAGACTCCGAATGATCATGCCGGAGGCGATGACTGTCACCGAATTTATCGGAGAGCGATACAATCCTTGGCTAAAGGATGTTTACTTCGTTTTTGCTTCGGTCGTTGCGATGTTTGTTTTGATTGAACAGGCCGTGGGCGTTGGGATGGTATTTGAGGGTGTTTTTCAGATTCCGTTCAAAGTAACGGTCTTTATTATGATCATGATTGTAACGGCATATATTTCCATGGCTGGGATTAGAGGGGCTGTCTATAATGGGATCTTACAGTTTGTTCTGATTAATATCCTGTTTCTTTTGATCATCGCTGTTGTGCTGGACAAGCTGGATTTAAATCAAATCTACGAAGTGCTCAAGCAAAAGGCATATGCGCCGGACAGGGCAGATCCCGGAGAGATGCTGCGAATCAATTCTGTCCAGGGGTTTAAATACGGGATCATTGCGTTAGTGGTTGCCACTGGGCAAATCTTTTTGGATCAGGGCTGGTACTCCATGTCGCTATCCGGTTCCAATACGAAAACCATGGTCTGGGGTTTGGTCTTTGGTATCTTTATTCTATGGATGCCCATTCCACTCATCAGCGCAGTAATTTTCGGTCACGGTTCTCTGTCGCTTAGCATGGGTACGGAAGTGGATGCTGCCGCTTCTGACTGGCCGCTCTATTTTATGAACCACTTTAGTAATGCAAATTATGAGATGGTGTTTGCGATGCTTATCTTTATCATCGGAACTGGCGCCAGTGCCAAGTGTCTCGTTGGATTGCAGGCACTTTTTACGGTGGATTATTATAAGAGCAAGATCAAACGGGATGCGAATACCCGGGAAAAAATCCGGTTTGGACGCATTATTATTATTTGCCTTGGCTTCTTGTGTGCCGCGATCGCAATTGCGCTGGAGGGAATTCCGCTGCTTCAGATCGATACCTTTTGCGGCATTTTCTTTGCTGCGCCGTGTGGGGCGCTGATCGGCGGGATGTACTATGACAAGATGAATGGACGGGTTGCGCTGATTTCCATCATTTTGGGACTGGCTGCCGGCTTTGGTACTTGGCTTTTCCGGGAAGACGGCTGGTTTGTGGGCAGTATCCTTTCTCTGATCGTGCCTGTGATCGTTATCCTTGCAGGCTCTTTGTTTGAGAAGGATCGGTATAATTTCTACCGGCTGAGGCAGTATCGGGGGTAAGGGCTGCATTGTTGACGTTGTTTATAAAATTTGACATAATAATTTTTAAGTGCTAATATAAATACAAAGAGGTGCTATCGGTAAACGGTTAGCCCGAAAATTAGCTGTTTAAATAAACCGCATGTTTCTCAGGCAAGGCGGTTTATTTCTTTTTTGTGATCGTGTATGTAATGAACACAACTTGCAGAATAAAAGCCATAAAGGCTATTGTCTCAGCTGTTGACATACGCATCACCCCCCTTGCGGGGGCTAACCGCCTACCGTGTCTCAGATAGCACCTAATTCACTGTAGCATAACTACGAGTAGAAATCACTACTTTTTACAAAATATACAAGTTGGAGATGAGCAAGCAGCTCGCTAGACACATAATAAAATAAACAAAAAAACATCCTATCATTCGATAAGATGTTTTTTTTAACGGGTACACCATCGCGGGCTCGAACCGCGGACAAAGTGCTGACGCACTTTCCAAGGGGACGCTGCCCCCTCTTGGCGACAAGCCGCCATGCTCCTGTAAAAATCATATCTGGAAGCGTGACTAACGATCACGTGAATTAAGCATGGCTTTCCTTGTCTGTCACCCCCGAAGCGGTGTTCCGCTTGCCCTTGGACTTGATAAAAGGCAAACTCTATGTGGGAGAATTCTTCCCCCACGCCCCCTGTGTCCGTAGTTCTCGCCCTCTTGTTTGAAGCAAAAATAAAAAAAATACAGCACCTTTCGGTACTGTACTTTTTTTACTGGTACACCATCGCGGGCTCGAACCGCGGACACCCTGATTAAGAGTCAGGTGCTCTACCAACTGAGCTAATGATGCGCATTGGCTGCCGCCCGGCTAAGAGCCGGCGGGCCTATTTTAAAAACCAAGATTGTCTCTTGTGTTTTGGCACTTTTATAGTGTAACAGCAGAAGGATAGCTTGTCAACCAAAATTTTTAAAAAAAATCTTGGCAAGCAATAAAGAAAAATAAGGAAAAAATAGGGCGGAATTTTCAAGATTTTCATCCCTATTCTGCCCTATCATCTGCCGAAAGAACGTCAACTTATTGGTTGCTCGCCAGTGGTTCATCCTGGGCTGCGTGGCTTTCATACCAAAGATCATCGGCTCTGGTTTTCCAGGCGGCGGAGACTTCTTTGCAGCGTCCGCAGAGTTCATCCACGTCTTCCGGGTGCTGCAGGTCAGTGGAATAAGCACCGGAAGTATGAACCATGGAAGCGAGCTTTTCTGGATTGTCAAGGAGTGGGCATGGACGCAGATAATTGTCGCTGAACGGTTGATTTTTCCGATATTGCATAAAGAGGGGGGATTGAAGTGCCTCAAGCAGCGACTGTTCCTTGATGTTGGAGTTGGCATAATGGATAAACGCGCAAGGCTCAATGTCTCCCGCTGCATTGATGTGCAGATAGCAGCGGCCCCCGGCAATGCAGCCCTTGACGTACTCGCCATCATTCCAGAAATCCATGGTGAAAAGTGGTTTACTCTTTCGGAACGTACGGATTTGGTGGTAGAGGAATTCACGCTGCTCCGCAGTTGCGATGAGATCTTCTGCGGCATCCTTGCCAACGGGAATATAGGTAAAGAGCCAGGCGAATTTGCAGCCCCGTGCGATCATTTCGTCGATGTAAGCTTCACTTCCGATCACCTCGGCGTTTTTCCTGTGATAGCAGGTGGAGAATCCAAAGGGAAGTCGTTTGGACTTCAGCAAATCCATGGCCTTAATGACGGCTTGATAAGTACCTTTGCCCCGCCTGAGATCGGTCTCTTCTTCAAAGCCTTCTACGCTAATTGCTGGGATAAAGTTTTTGACCCGCAGCATTTCATTCGCAAAATCCTCGTCGATGAGAGTCCCGTTTGTAAAAGCAGAAAAAACGGCATCATGATGTTTCTCGCAAAGACGGATAATGTCCTTTTTCCGCACCAGCGGCTCGCCGCCGGTGAAGATGAACATGTGCATGCCCAGTTCTTTTGCTTGTCTGATAATATCGTCCAGCTGATCGTAGCTCATGGAGAGCTTGTCGCCATATTCAGCAGCCCAACAGCCTGTGCAGTGCAGATTGCAGGCAGAGGTGGGATCAAGCAATAGGGTCCACGGAATATTACAGTTGTGCTTTTTCTCCAGCTCCTTTTTTCTGCGGTAACGCAGGATCAAAGAATTCACGATAAAATTTTCGAAAATTGTTTTTCTCACACCATCGTCAATATCGGTATAAAGGCTTTTCATAAGTAGATTCCAATTGCTGCATGGATCACCAAGGGCTTCCTTGGCAAGCCTGCAGGGTGTGGCGTATTCGTGGCTGATATCGAATTTCTCGATCCAATCGATCACCTTTGGAATATTCTCGTCTGGGCTGGAGTCAAGATAAGCGATCGCTTTTCTCAGACCATAGGCTTCAATCATTTCTTTCGTTTTACCCAAAACAATCATCTCCTTCTTACTAAGGAAACGCTGACTTATTCCAGGAGCGCACTCGATCGGCAAAACACCATCCATTAAATCCGCATTTCCACAAGACACATGTTTCTGCAATAATTATATATCGCACTACTAAAATATCATTGCACTAATGTTACAAATTGTCTAAAACAGAAACTCCAGTCAATAATTTATACGGAAAAGCATGAAAAAAAATTCCTATAATTACCGGTTATAGTTCAAAAGCATCTGAACAAAATAAGAACTGAGGAGGGATGAACAATGAAAAGTAAAATGAACAATTCGTCGTGCGGTACGGACAAAGACGGATCGGTCAGAAACTGCACAGGAAATTCATCAGTTGATTCCACTAGAAATCAAAGCGATTTAAGAGAATTCAAGAATCAGGGTGATATGAGAGATGTCACCGATTATAGTGGGAACAAAAAGAGGATTAATATGACCAATTCGGACTATTAGTTCGGACCTGAGTTGGTAATTTTGTAAAATAGCTGATCATCTAAAGCGGAATTGATGACAAGGTTATTATATAACCATTCATCAGATCGGAAGTGATGATTTGGTTATTCATGAAATCTCTCTTTAAATAATAGGGCGGGTATTATGTATACCCGTTCTTTTTACGTTGTTCTCATTGATATTCCTAACTTTTTGTATTATAATAGTTCCATCTATTGACAAGCAACTTTGTCTTTTTATCCAAAGGCCAAAATATGGCTCTGGTGAAAAGAGGAATAATACAAGTTAAAGTTGACAAAGGTACTCAATATGAAAGATAACAGTATCGTTTCAGACAGAATTGCAGAGTGGTTCGGTCTCATGGGCCTTCCCTCTATATCGTTGTGGGAAGCAGTGCTCATTATAGCGGCAGTGTTTCTTCTTTTCGTTGCAATTCTTTGGCTTGCGTTGAGAAAAGCGAGATTGTGGTATTGGAAAACGGAAGTTCAACTCAATACTCTGAAAAATATTGAGAACCGACTGAAAAATGTAGAAGAAAAAGTTACGCAGGGCACAATTGCTTTGCTGGAAACTACAGATGCGGAGGTTCCCATAACTGAGACCGCGCTGGCGCCTGATACTGAACCGATCAGGCAGAAGCAGAAGACAGCTTTGTGGGATGACGGATCGACTGCCGTTGGAAAAAGCGGCAGGATATATACTGAAGCGGAATTAGAGATGCAAATCAGAGAATAAACGGAGGATCGAGTTATGTATTGTAGAATGTGCGGCGCTCAGCTGAACGGTACCGATCGCTTCTGTAAAATATGCGGGACAAGAATAGACAGTGATAAACCTGCAGAATCCCCAGAATCGATTGAAAGGAAAGCAGAAATAACAGAAGAAGTAGTTTTCAATCCTCCCTATGAAGAGGAGCCTCACCATAACCGTTTCTATCTGGTGGAGGACAAAACTGCCGCTCCGGCTGAAGGAAAAGAGGAACTAAAAGGGTTTATCTCCGATCAAGAGCTTGAGAAACAAAGACAAAATGAGGAACTTCGAGAAAATACGGATGTGCGAAGGGTGATTCCCTCAAATGAGTTTCATTGGAATGTACATGAATTTGCGAAAACCAAAAATACAGAAGAGGCCGTGTTTAACTGGAATTTAGAGGATTACAGCAAGCCTGAGCAAAAGGAAGCTTCCGCTGCCTTTCTGGAAGAAGAATTGTTCCGAGAGATCAGGGATGAATCCTATCGTATCAAGGAAACAAATATTGAACGCTTCTTTACCTTCAGTAAAAAGAATGAAGAATTCCAAAAGCTGTTGGACAAGGAATACGAAAAGCTAAAACGGCACCCTTTTGCACCGGATTCGGAAAAAGCGCAGGAAGAGGATAGGGTTCAGAACGATAATAGAGCGCAGAACGATAATAAAGTGCAGAATGAGGAGCACGCGGAGAACTTATACGCGAATCCTGTTTCCTCTGAGGAAAGCGTTTCGGATCAGAATCGTGAAAGCGTGCAGACGGAAGATCCATATACAGAAGTCCCGCATACGGAAATGGCGAAAGCCCGTGCTGATTACTTCGGTGGTGGTTTGATAAAGGATAATGAATCTATCATAAAAAAGCTGGGCGATTCCCACTCGGAAGAAAATCAGCCCACAGAAGAGTTGGCGCAAAGACCGTTTAGAGAGAAGACTGAAGAACCGCCGCAACCTGAAACACAAGTACCGCAGTTTGAGACAGAAGCGGAACAGCTTCAGATAGAAACCACCGAAGATGATTTACAAGAAAAGAGCGTGGAAGAACTTGCGGAAGCACTTCAAAGATTAACCGGTGAGAACGAATTTGATAAAGATGGAGGCGTTTCCAAATTGGAGGCGCTGTTTGGAAAAATTCCGGCCGCTGAAAGTGAAAAGACAATAGCGTTGTATAAGGCGGATGATTCTAAGTCAGATGAATCTAATCCAGCTAAACCTGAGCAAGCTGAACCTGAGCAAGCGGAGCTTGAGATGGAGCCAGCGGGGCCATCTCAGTCATCGGAGCCTGGAGAGCAACTCCCGCAGGATGAAAAACCAGTATTCGGTGCAGGCTGGGGGGTTCTGGAAGAAGAGAACCGCAGCAGCAGAAAGAAACATCGAGCAGGGCAGATTGTATTAATTATTATCGCAATTATTCTGGTTTTTGAAATCGCAATCCTGTCCATTCGCTTCTTTGCTCCAGGCAGCGGGGCTACCCGTATGATTGACGAAACCCAGACTAAAATCATAAATGTCGTGTCGGGTTGGGTTGATGGAATAAATGGACTCATTTCAGGGAATGATTCTAATCAGAATCCTGCTCAAGATGATGATGTGAAAGACGGGGAGGAAAATCAACCCGATCCGGAAAAGCCAGTTGTGCCGGAGGCGCCGAAGGCCGATCCGGTACCAATGGCGGATAAAGAAGCACTGGTAGCAACACAGATTCATAAAAATAACAACATTCAGAGGGTTACAAATAACGATACCCTGGGATTTGATAGCAGCAAGGACTATGGAATCGCTGACCTGAACAACTCGAAGTCCATTGAAAACAATATTTGGATGGAGAAAGACGGGCAAACCATTTACTATGATCAATCCATAGTGGGCAGCATTATCGCTTTTGATTCACAGTGGATCGATTATGTAAATGATGGAAATAAAGCAGTACTGAGCTTGATGAAAAAGGATAGTGCAGCATACAAAAATGCGGTAGGCTTTTCTAAAGTAGGAAAGATCAAAGAGACCTTCAACGTACTGGAGATTGGAGAAATTCGTCAAGGGTCGGACGGGTTCTACGTATGGGTACATGAAGAGATAGAAATAACAGAAAAAGGAGTAACGTCAGCGAAAAAATACAACTGGATATATTACCTTGAACCGGTGGATGGAAACTTGAATATTGTTAACTATTTTAAATTCAAATAACAAAACAAGAGCATGAAGGAGATGTTAAAATGGCAACAAATTCAAGGTTCGAAAGAAGCAGGATCGCCGCGGGAAACGTTGCGTATTCAGCCTCAAGGACAACAATCGAGACCGCGTTTTATGGCAACAACGTGGAAAAGATCTTTGATCTGTCCAGGGCATACGAAATGGCAGCAAACTCCGCAGGAACCATTACCACAGATATGCCTGTATTCGAACCTGAAACAATCGGTTTGCCGGAAGGAGCAAAAGTTCTTTTGTTCAATGACGGAGAAACCGTAGGGAGATTTGCGGGAGCAAGAATCATTCTCGGAGAAAAAGGGGTAAATGAAGCGGACTATACGGCAATTCTAAGAGAGGCCGTATACGGAACCAGGTACAAAAGGATGCTGCACACCCAGTCCTATATTGGGCTGGACGGGGATTTCATGGTACGGGCCAACCTGCTGGTGCCGGAAACCTACGAGAACACGCTTTACAACTGGCTTTTGAACTTCCAATACCTCAATCCGATGTATGACGAAATGTATGCAAAATCCGCAGTTCTCGGAACCGAGCCGGATATCTATATCCTGTCAGACCCAGACTGGAAAGACCCTAGATATCCAAACGGTATCGCCTACTTCGATCCGGAGCACAATTGCGCAGCCCTGCTTGGACTGCGATACTTCGGAGAACACAAAAAGGGAACCTTGACCATCGCATGGGGTATCGCGAACCGCTGCGGCTTCGCATCCTGCCATGGAGGCTTGAAGCAGATGGTCAGAAAAGACGGCAAAAAACATGTCATGGGCGTTTTTGGACTTTCCGGTTCCGGAAAATCGACGCTGACCCATGCGAAGCACGACGGAAAATATGATGTGACCGTGCTTCATGATGATGCCTATGTAATCTCCTCTGAAAACGGTACGTCGGTGGCGCTGGAACCATCCTACTTTGACAAGACACAGGATTATCCTTTGACCTCTGCGGACAACAAGTTTCTGATCACGGTGCAAAACTGCGGGGCAACCATAGACGCAGAAGGCAAACTCGTGATTGTGACAGAAGACATCCGAAATGGAAATGGCAGAGCAATTAAGTCAAAGCTCTGGGCGGCCAATCGTGTGGATAAGATGGACGAATCCATCAATTCTATCGTATGGCTCATGAAAGACCCTTCCCTGCCTCCTGTGATAAAGCTTGAAAATCCAATTCTCGCCTCGGTAATGGGGGCGGTTCTGGCTACAAAGCGTACCACAGCAGAAAAAATAGCAGATGGCATCGACAAGGATGCGCTGGTCTTTGAACCTTATGCCAACCCATTCCGAACCTATCCTCTTTCGGAGGACTATGAGAAATTCAAAGCCTTGTTTGAGGAAAGAGGTGTCCAGTGTTACATAATCAATACGGGTCATTTTCTTGAAAAGAAAATTCCTAAGGAAGTTACCATAGGAATCATCGAAAGTATTGTGGATGAAACGGCTGAATTTAAAGCCTTCGGAAGCATGACGGATATGAAGACCATGGAGATAGAGGGTTTTATTCCGGATTTTAAAGATAAAGACTACGTGGATCTGCTCGCCAGGGGAATGAGCAACAGAATCAACTATCTAAACTCCTTATTCGACTATAAAGGCGGAAGGGATTATCTGCCTGAGGAAGCGAAGGCAGCCATTGCCAAGTTGGTTGAGGGGCGCAGATAGTGGGTAAATAAATTAAGACATTCAAAAATCGAGTGGTTCAGCTATGGAGAAATATTCACTGCAGCCTGAAACCGCATGTGCCAGTCCCCACTTAAAATTCAGGGGACTGGCGCTGTCATTCTAAAGAAAGATGAAGGGGGAACGTTAATTTGAAAAAAACAAGACTAGGACTAGGCGCTATCATCGTGGTTTTAATGGTAGTAGCTGCGGGCTTCGGAGGTTTGGTCAATTTCGCAACCGATTACCTTTGGTTTAAGGAGCTTGGCTATACTAGCGTATTCTTCAAACAGCTGATTACACAGCTTGAAATTGGAATACCATCCTTCTTGATCATCATGGTACTGACTTATTTCTATTTAAGGGTACTGAAAAGAGGCTATTATAAAAGGGTTGATACAGTGGATGCTCCTGCTGTAAGCGAAAAAGCACTGAACAGGATCTCTCTTGGCCTTGGGGCCGCCTTTGGCGTACTCGTGACCATCACCACTGTTACCGGGCTGTGGTTCCAAATTCTAAAATATTTAAACAGCTCATCATTCGGTGTCAAAGATCCTATTTTTGGTCTCGATATATCCTTCTATATTTTCAGATTAGAGTTCATCACCCAACTGAATCAGATTACCATTGGTATCGTACTTGCTTTTGCAGCACTGACTCTGATCTATTATTTCCTTCTTCTCTCTATGAGAAGACCGAAACTATTCGACCAGCAAGCCAATGCCCAGACAAATTACAGCGAACCTGGCGAGGACGGCCAAAGCTATCGCAACAACAATAATTTCGGAAATACATTTAACGGACTGTTCGGGGAAGCCTTTGGCAAATTTGGACAGAATTTTAACGGAGGCCAGGGTTTCGGCGGCGGACAGAGTCCCTTTGGAGGGAATAACAGTAAAAATACCTCCACGAAGTTCAACAATGAAAATCTAAAAGAACTGCTGCACATCGCATCCAATCAGCTGACGGTGCTTGGCGTAATTTTCTTCCTTATGGTTGGAGCCAACTTCTTCCTGAGGCAGTACGATCTGCTGTATTCTCATACAGGCATTCTTTACGGAGCTGGTTTTACCGATATTAATGTTACACTGTGGGTTTATCGTGCAATGATCGTATTGTCTGTTTTGGCAGCGATCTTCTTCGCCTTGGGTATCAAGCGTAAAAAATACAAGATGGTATTTACTGTTCCCATTATCATGATTGTTTTGGGCGCACTGGGAACCGGTGCGGCGTTAGGAGTACAGAGTCTTGTTGTTTCACCGGATGAGATCAACAAAGAGAGTCAGTATCTGAAGAACAATATCACCTTTACCCAGTACGCATATGATTTGCAGGGTGTAACCATCAAAAACTTCCCGGCGACCAATACCCTGACAAAACAGGATATCGCAAACAATATGGGAACCATACAAAACATCAGAATCAACGATTACGAGCCTTCGAAAAAATTCTACAACCAGACACAGAGTATTCGGCCCTATTATTCGTTCAACGGCGTTGACGTGGATCGATACATGGTTAATGGAGAATATACGCAGACCTTCCTTTCTGCCAGAGAAATTGATGAAACAAAGATTCGGCAGGAATGGCTTAATAAGCATCTAAAATATACCCACGGATACGGTATTACTCTTTCCAGAGTAGACAAAGTAACTGCAAGCGGCCAGCCGGATATGCTGATCGACAGCATTCCGCCGGTATCAAATGTTGAAGAAATCGAGGTGACAAGGCCGGAAATCTATTTTGGAGAGCTTACCGGAAACTATATCCTGGTCAAAACAAATGAAGAAGAATTTGACTATCCCAGCAGAGGTGAAGAAGAGGACAACGTCTACACTACGTACCAAGGGGATGCAGGAATCAAGCTGAACCTTTTCAACAGAGCCTTATTTGCAATCAGGGAACAAAGTCTGAAGCTGCTGGTGTCCACAAACATCACAGGAGAATCCAAAATCATCATCAATAGAAATATTATGGAGAGAGCACAGAAAATTATGCCTTTCCTGCAGTATGATTCAGATCCATATATTGTGACCGTTGACGGAAAGCTGTATTGGATCATCGATGCGTATACAACAAGCAGCTATTACCCGTATTCGGAGCCCTATGATCCGATGCGCAGCAATATGAATTACATTAGAAACTCGGTCAAGGTAGTGGTTGATGCCTATAACGGGGACACCAGCTATTATCTGGTAAACGCGGATGATCCCATTGCTGCCACCTATGCCAAGATCTATCCCAAGCTGTTTAAGAACTTTGAAGAGATGCCGGAATCCCTCAAGGCGCATATCCGGTATCCTAATGCAATGTTCAACATACAGGCAAACGTCTACAAGAGATATCACATGAATGACGTAAAGGTATTCTATCAGGGAGAAGACTTATGGGATATTTCCAATGAGATTTTCGGAACCGAGGAAGTTCAGATGTCGCCGAACTACTATGTTATGAAGCTGCCCGGAGAAAGCGACGTCGAGTTTATTAACTCCATACCTTATACGCCTTCCGGCAAGCGCAACATGACAGGGCTATTGGTGGCTAGAAACGATGGCCCGCATTATGGCCAGTTGGTTCTTTATCAGGTACCAAAGGACAGCTTTGTAGACGGGCCGATGCAGATTGAATCCCAGATTGACCAGAGTCCTGAAATCTCTAAGGAGTTCTCGCTTTGGAATTCCTCAGGATCAACCTATATCAGAGGAAATCTCTTCATTATTCCAATCGAGAATTCTCTGGTCTACGTGGAACCTGTGTATCTGGAGGCTTCAAACACAGGGAGCCTGCCTGAGGTTAAGAGAGTTATCGTGGCCTATGGTGGCAGGATTGCTTATGAGCCAACTTTGGGTGCCGCGCTTGATTCACTCTTCGGAGCGGGAACAGGAACTCCAGCGACTCCCGGTGAGGAGCCGCAAACGCCTTCGCCTGGCGGTACTCAAACTTCGGATGAATTAATCCGTCTTGCAAATGAAGCCTTTGAAAAGGCCACAAGTGCGCAACAGAGCGGCGACTGGTCTGCTTACGGACAATATTTGAACCAATTAAAGGATTATCTGAATCAGCTGATGCCGCAGGAGCCAGATGATCTGGATCAGCAGATTCCAACCGATGGTCAGTAACTGAAGCCTGATTCTAGGTCAGTAGCTGAAATGCAATCAAAGAGACCGAGGTTCAAAAAATCCTCAATGACTAGTGAATGCTTATCAGAGCTTGCTCAAAACCCCTTGTACACAGGGGAACGAGCAGGCTCTGTTTTATTGGGTGTCAAATTCTGCAATTAATAATATACTACTAAAGAGAGGAAGAGGGACAGTGAGAGGAGGGGAACCATGATTGGAGAATGCGGGCATCAGCTCAGAAGTATTTCGCCTGGTGAAATGAATTTGATCTTCAGAGCAAGGCTCATCTGGAGAAATTTGGCTACCTGGATGCTGATTTATTTGGCAAGTCTCTTTGGAAATTATGGGAACCAACAGGAAATAAGAGAGCAGATTTATTCCATACCAGCAGACTATGTGACTGTGATGAAAATGGTTTTCGGGGAAAAATTGGCAGAGAATTATTC
>JAQSXD010000030.1 GCA_029266295.1 Bacillota bacterium
AAATGCACCGGAAACGGGCATATAGGTTGACATTTCACCTAAGCTGGTCATTAAGAAATAAACCATAACACCGATTACACCGTAAGCGAGCAGTGCGCCTCCCGGTCCGGCTTCGCTGAGAGATCCGCCAAGTGCAACGAACAGACCGGTACCAATGGCGCCGCCGATTGCGATCATGTTCATGTGTCTTGCTTTCAAACCTCTGTGGAGTTCATTTTGTCCTTGAGAACTCATAAAGAAACACCTCTTTCCAAAAAACTTTAGATTAAATAAATGCAGCATCGGCAACCGATGCCGAGAACCGTGGACAGAAAGGTTCCTACACATTTATATACTAAAATCAGAAAAAGGCCAATGGCACTGCAGTATTATTTTGCTGAATTGTGTTGAAATTTGGGGGATTATGCGATCTATTCCCGGAGTAAGCAGATCAACTCAATCCGATTTTTTACGTTGAGCTTCTTAAAGAGATTATAGATGTGATGCTTAACCGTATTTTGAGAAATGAAAAGCTCATCGGCGATTTCAGCGTTATTGTAGCCCTTGCATATGAACTCCATCACCTCTTGCTCTCTCGGAGTTAGATTGTAAAGGGAAGAAACGTGTTCCCGCTCACATTGTTCGGCAGAGTCTGCGATGCTGTCTGTGGGTTCAAAAGCGACTTGTGTATCTGAGCCAAGAGTTGCGTTGTCATTAAGCTCTGACGAATTTTGGATTTGATCTACGGATTCCTCTGCATGCTGACTTATAATGAAGCTGGTGGAAAAATCATTGTAATACACATAAATCAAAGTGATCAGATTAGAAAAAAGCAGAAAGAACGCGGTAGCATTAAAAGGCCCCAGTTCCCATGCACCGTACGCAGGGAAACTGCTAAAAATCTGCGCATAATTTAGGAATTCATAGCTAGCATAAAAGATCAGAGCAAAACTGATCACGCAGATATATGCGCCGGATCGCTTATTCTTTGCCTCTGAATTTGCGCGGATCGCGTACAAACACACCGCAAGCAGCGCCAGTATGCAAAATAGAACATCAAGCAACAGAAAAAAAGAACGAAATTTGATATTAGCGATCTCAAATTCAAGATCCCGTAAGCCATATGCAATCAATAGACAAAGACCGATATAGTAGAGAGTACCGTATTTGACAATTTTTTTCATGAGGCGAAGATTGGAACTGCCAACCATCGAATCCAGATAATTGATCCAATAAAACAAAAAACAAGCCCAAAGAAGATAATCCAAAACTTGGATTGCTGTGTTCTCAGGCCGCAGTAATATGATGTATTGGCTGTAAAACGTGAAAAAACTCACGAGTCCAGTCAAAAAGGTACAAAATACGAATTTGCGAAGCTCCGAACGTTCTTTGGAACCTTGAAAAATACTCTTTTTTGACATAAGCCAATAGAGAAAATTGCTGAACATTCCGAAAAAACCGGCAAAAATATAGATCCACACAAGGATATGACGCATCATATGACAACCTCCGAATGACCTGATTATATTATCATATTTTTTTATAAAAATCCAACAATATGAAGAATTTAGAAAAAGATTTTGCTGGAAAATTGGGAAGCTGACATAAAAAACCGGTTGCATTTGTTTTGATCGTTCCTAATCAGGAATCCCAAAACGGCATGCAGCCGGTTAGCTTATTACGAGAGAAAATGAGATGTAATTTTATCGTTCAGAAAGTGGTGTGTAATCTAAATGAGGCTGAACGCATTTATACGCGGGACGCATGATTTTACCGGCAGCTACCAACTCCTCAATTCTATGGGCGCACCACCCGGAAAGCCTGGAGCAGGCAAAGATCGGTGTAGCGATATCGGTAGGGATGTTCAAGGCATTATAAACAAAGCCTGAATAGAGATCCACGTTAGCAGGCATAGGCTTGCTGGTGCCCTTTGATTCCATGAAAAGGATCGGTGCTCTACGCTCGATGAAATCATAAAGCATGAAATCATCTAGGAGATCCTTGTCTTCCGCAAGCTTTTTCGCCATCTTTTTCAGAAGCGTGGCTCTTGGATCAGATACCGTGTAGACCGCATGACCTAAACCGTAAATCAGGCCCGAACCGTCATTGGCTTCGCCTTTAAGGATTTTAATCAGATAGTTTTCAACTTCTTTATAGTTGGTAATGTCTTTCACATTGGCCTTGATGTCTGCCATCATCTCCAGAACCTCTACATTGGCACCGCCGTGCTTTGGTCCCTTCAAAGAACCCACTGCCGCTGCGACAGCGGAATAAGTATCCGTTGCTGTAGACGATACGACATGGGTTGTAAACGAGGAATTGTTTCCGCCGCCGTGTTCTGCATGAAGGATCATGGAGATATCCAACAGCTTTGCTTCAATATCGGTATACTCGCCCATGGGACGCATCAATCTCAGGATGTTTTCCGCGGTGGATAGCTTGGGATCTGGATAATGAATATGAAGGCTCTGATTATCATAATAGGACCGCTTTGCCTGATAACCGTAAGCAATCAAAGAAGGAAAATAACCAATCAGATTGATGGATTGGCGCAGCACATTTTCTATGGATACGTCGTCTGGATTTTCGTCGTAGGAATAAAGAGCAAGTACGCTCCTTGCCAATTTATTCATTACATTTTTACTGGGAGCCGTTAGGATCATGTCCCTTGCAAAACCCAGCGGAAGCTCACGTTTCAGGCCAACTACTTTCTTGAAATCCTCAAGCTGTTGTTTGTTCGGCAGCGTACCGAACAGAAGCAGATAGCTGGTTTCTTCGTAACCGAAACGATCATCTGCCAGACAGCTGTTGACGATGTCTTCAACGTCAATCCCTCGGTAAAACAGCTTTCCGTCCACTGCCACCTTTTCCTTCTTCTCGTTGACCTCGTAGCCTTGAACATCACCGATTCTTGTCAGGCCGACTACAACACCGGCTCCGTTGGAATCACGCAGTCCGCGCTTTACGTCGTACTTACTGTACAGGGAACCGTCCATGGCATTGGCTTCGGCAAGATGGTCCGCCATCGTCTGCACAAAAGACTTTTCAAGCTCTTGGTTCATAGCAGCCTCATAGGGATTGGTTACCAGAACGGACTCGTTGTAATTGTTATTTTTTGCATTTTTCTTTTCTATCAATGAGATACACCCCCCGTCGAATAGCCTTTCCTAGTTATTGTTCTCAATAATAAGCACCGTTCCATCCGATCGGTGCTGAGAAGCGCAAAAGCACTTCATTTAAATAAAAAATGACACTGTTTGCAATAGACAGCATCACCAAAGAGTACACAAAATATTAGCGCTGGAATTCCAATACAGGAAGGGATTCCCGATATAAGTCCGCCGACAATTCATTTTGCCGGGAAGGAATTTCGGTTCGTCAAAATCCGGAATTTCATCCCAATGCTACCAGACGGCTGATATGTAAACATGTTCAGGCCGTGTGCATTTTACTGCGTTCGATCATAAATCGGACTGCATTCCATGCTGCCTGATGAATATTTACTGTATAAATAATCAGGTGCGCGAATTGGGCGAGCTAATAAGGGTAACACTTTCTTACCCAGTGACTCTTCAATGCTTACGAGATTAGCTGACGGGTTCGGGCTGAAGAGTTGCCCTACCGGTTGCCCGGATACACCCCAAAGTTGGTTCTCCCGCTCCGGTTGCCCGGATTAAGCAGATTAACTGTTTGTATTAATTGATTATAATACAGTCAAGAATAAATAACAAGATGGATTTGGTAATATTTTTTCGAAAAAGGAACAAATGTTCTTATTTATGTTGTAAATTTTATGGGTATATGATATACTAACGATAAAAATCTGACCGAAAGAAAAAACAAAAAAGGATAAAAATCCCATTCACATTAGCAGCATGGACAGATGGATAAGATAAATAATTATACAGGATGGATCACGAAATGAATCATGAAATGAATCGGTTTAAGCTTGTTTCTGAATATAAGATGATGGGGGATCAGCCTCAGGCGGTTGCACAGCTTACAGAGGGACTCCGCAGCGGTGAGAAACACCAGACGCTTTTGGGGGTTACCGGCTCGGGCAAGACCTTTACCATGGCAAACGTGATTGAGAATGTTCAGCGTCCCACGCTTATCATTTCCCATAACAAAACCCTTGCTGCACAGCTTTGCGGCGAGTTCAAGGAATTTTTTCCGGAAAATGCCGTGGAATACTTTGTGAGCTACTATGACTATTATCAGCCTGAGGCATATGTGCCCTCGTCGGATACGTATATCGAAAAGGATTCGGATATCAACGAAGAGATTGAAAAACTGCGCCACTCGGCTACCGCAGCATTGGCAGAGCGCCGCGATGTGATCATCGTAGCCAGCGTATCCTGCATTTATGGACTGGGAAGTCCGGTGGATTACGAAAACCAGGTTCTCTCACTGAGGCCGGGAATGGAAAAGAGCCGCCATGATATTCTGAGGAAGCTAATTGACATCCAGTACACCAGAAATGACTTGGGTTTTACGAGGAGCACCTTCCGGGTACGGGGTGATATTGTCGATATTTTTCCTGCAGGTGCGGAAAACGCAGTTCGCATTGAACTCTTTGGTGATGAAATCGAAGTAATCAAAGAGATCAATCCCGTTACCGGAGAAATTCTGGGGGTAAGAAACCATGTTTCTATCTTTCCCGCCTCCCATTATGTCACCACGAAGGAAAACACCGAACGAGCGATCATTTCCATCGAAGCAGAGCTTGAAGAGCGGCTGAAGTGGTTTAAGGACAGAGGAAAACTCATCGAGGCGCAGCGCATTGAACAGCGTACCCGCTATGATATGGAAATGCTGAGAGAAGTAGGAACCTGCAAAGGCATTGAAAACTATTCCAGGCACATCAATGGGCTCATGCCGGGAAACCGTCCCTATACGCTGATTGACTATTTCCCAAAGGATTTTCTGATTATTATCGACGAATCCCACGTCATGCTGCCCCAGCTTCGGGCCATGTATGCGGGAGACAGGTCCAGAAAGTCTTCTCTTGTGGACTACGGCTTTCGTCTGCCTTCGGCGTTGGACAACCGTCCTCTTGAGTTTAAGGAGTTTGAGGAGCTGGTCAATCAGATCGTTTTTGTAAGTGCTACCCCTTCCGCTTATGAAAAGGAACAGAGCAACCATGTGGTGGCGCAGCAGGTCATCCGTCCTACGGGACTTCTGGATCCTGTGATTGAGGTCAGAAAGACAGAGGGGCAGATCGATGATCTCATCGGAGAGATCAATCAGGTGACGGCGAAGAAGGAAAAGGTTTTAGTGACCACGCTTACCAAAAAAATGTCCGAGAGCCTAACGGATTATCTAAAAAATGTGGGTATCAAAGTCAGGTATCTTCATTCGGAAATCGATACCCTGGAGAGAATGCAAATCCTGAGGGATCTCAGACTGGGCGTCTTCGACGTATTGGTAGGGATCAATCTTCTGAGAGAAGGATTGGATCTTCCGGAGGTGTCCCTTGTAGCCATCCTGGATGCGGATAAACAGGGTTTTCTGCGTACGGAGACCTCATTGATTCAGACCATCGGCCGTGCGGCCAGAAATGTCAACGGAAAGGTAATCATGTATGCCGACGGCATTAGTGAGGCCATGGGAAAATCCATTTCTGAAACGGAACGGAGAAGGAAAATCCAGCAGGATTATAACGAGCAAAACGGCATTACGCCGAAGACCATAGAAAAGGCCGTTCGAGCGGTCATTGAAGCCACGAGAGTGGCCGAGGAACGGGATGAGTACTATCAGGGCAGAAGTGCGCTGGAACTCACCAAAAAGGAACTGGCTGATTACATTAAGAAAATGGAAAAGGAAATGAAGGAGGCCGCCGCAAACCTGCAGTTTGAACGTGCAGCTGAATTGAGAGATAGAATCATGGATTTTAAACTGCGCCTGTAAGCGAAAATAACCCACTGGAGGAAAGAATGACGAAAAATATTGTTGTGAAAGGTGCCAACGAGCACAATTTGAAAAATATAGATGTGGTGATCCCAAGGGACAAGATGGTAGTCCTTACCGGACTGAGCGGTTCGGGGAAGTCGTCCCTGGCATTTGATACCATCTATGCAGAGGGACAGAGAAGATATGTAGAAAGTCTGTCTTCCTATGCGAGACAGTTCCTTGGACAGATGGAAAAACCTGATGTGGAATATATCGAGGGCTTATCCCCCGCAATTTCCATTGACCAGAAAACCACCAGCAAGAATCCCCGTTCTACCGTAGGTACGGTGACTGAAATTCACGACTACCTGAGGTTGATGTATGCGAGAATCGGAGTGCCTCATTGTCCAGTATGCGGCAAGGAAATTGCCAGCCAGTCCGTGGACCAGATCGTAGATAGTCTGATGGGCTATCCAGAGGGAGCAAGGATCACAGTGCTGGCACCGGTCATCAGAGAACGGAAAGGTGAGCATGAAAAAATTCTCGAAAGAATTAGAAAAGAAGGCTTTACCAGAGTGCGGGTGGATGGAGAAATCCTCTCCCTCAGCGAGGAGCCGATCAAGCTGGAAAAAACCTATAAACATACCATTGAAATCGTGATCGACCGCATTGTGGTCAAGGAAGGCAGCGAAGGAAGGCTTGCAGAGTCCATCGAACTGGCGCTGAGCCATGGAGAAGGGCTTGTGATCGGCTTGGTACAAAAGGATGCGGCCGCAGAAGGGGAAGACCGGCTTTACAGCACGAAGCTAGCCTGCCCGGATCACGGAATCAGCATTGAAGAATTGGAACCAAGGATGTTCTCCTTCAATAGTCCCTTTGGCGCTTGCCCATCCTGTAACGGCCTGGGATTTATTCAGAAAATTGATCCGGATTTGATTATATCAGATAAGAATTTGAGCATAGATGAAGGCGCGCTGGGAGATGTTTTTTCCTCCATGGAATTCGGAACCTTCTACCGCCAGATGATTGAGGCACTTGCCAAGGATCACAGCGTGGACCTTTCCACTCCTTACAGCAAACTGCCTGCAAAATTCAAGAACGAACTCCTGTATGGCACCAAAGGAAGAAACCTTCAGTATTTCTATGAGAGCAGAAGCAACGGTTCCCAATCCTACCGAAACCATCCCTTTGAAGGCGTGATCAACAATCTGGAACGACGGTATCAGGAGACCAACTCCGAGTATATCAAGGAAAAGATGGAGCAGTACATGAGTATGATTCCATGTGATGTCTGCCTGGGTAAGAGACTGAAGCCGGAGGTTCTTGCGGTTACTGTTGCGGGAAAAAACATCGCTGAGCTGTCGGAGCTTTCCATTCGGGAAGCGTTGAAGTTTGTTAAAAGCTTCAAGCTCAGCACGAAGGACGAGATCATTGCCCAGCAGATCGTTAAGGAAATAAAAGCACGGCTCAGCTTTCTCATCGATGTAGGGCTGGATTATCTGTCCCTGTCCCGTTCCTCAGGAACCTTGTCCGGGGGAGAGTCCCAGCGAATTCGTCTGGCAACCCAAATCGGCTCCAGCCTCGTAGGAGTCCTTTACATTCTGGATGAGCCAAGCATCGGCTTGCATCAGAAGGATAATGAGAAGCTACTAAAGACCTTGAGGAATCTCACCGATCTGGGCAATACGCTGATTATCGTTGAACATGACGAGGACACCATGTTTGCGGCGGATCATATCATCGACATCGGACCCGGTGCCGGGATTCACGGCGGTGAGGTCATCGCGGAAGGCGATGTGAACGCCATCATGGCCTGCAAGGAGTCCATTACGGGACAGTACCTCACCGGAGAAAAGAAAATTGAGGTGCCTGAGGTCAGAAGACCGGGCAACGGCAAATCGATCAAAGTGATCGGCGCTACGGAAAACAATCTGCAAAATGTTGATGCCAGTTTTCCTTTGGGGAAATTCGTCTGCGTTACCGGTGTTTCCGGTTCCGGCAAGAGCAGCCTGGTCAATGAAATCTTATATAAAACCCTTGCATCGGAAATTAACCGCGCAAAGACAAAGCCAGGTAAATGCCAAGAGATTGAAGGAATCGAACATATCGACAAGGTTATTGACATCGACCAGTCTCCTATCGGACGCACCCCCAGATCAAATCCGGCGACTTACACCGGCGTTTTCACCCATATCCGTGATTTATTCTCTCAGCTGCCCGAGGCCAAGCTCAGAGGCTATAGCAAAGGAAGATTCAGCTTCAATGTGAAGGGCGGGCGCTGCGAAGCCTGCAGCGGAGACGGGATCATAAAGATAGAGATGCACTTCTTGCCGGATGTCTATGTTCCCTGTGAAGTTTGCAAGGGAAAACGGTATAATCGTGAGACTCTGGAAGTAAAATACAAAGGAAAAAGCATCTTTGACGTTTTGGATATGAATGTTACCGAAGCACTGGAGTTCTTTAAACATATTCCGCCGATCCAGAGACAGCTGGAAACATTGGAAGAAGTGGGGCTGGGCTATATCAAACTGGGACAGCCATCAACTCAGCTGTCGGGGGGCGAAGCCCAGAGAATTAAGCTTGCCTCCGAGCTTTCCAAGCGGAGTACGGGAAAAACTATGTATATCCTGGACGAGCCTACCACAGGGCTGCACTTTGCCGATGTGGACAAACTGATTCAGGTACTGAACCGTCTGGTTGACGCAGGAAATTCCGTTGTGGTCATTGAGCATAATTTGGATGTCATCAAGACTTCAGATCATATTATCGATCTTGGGCCCGACGGTGGTGACCGGGGCGGCATGATCATTGGAGAAGGAAGTCCAGAAGACATCGCGCAAATTGAAAACTCTTACACAGGAGAATTTTTAAAAAAGGTTTTACGATAGAACACTTTTGTGATAAAATACAATATTAATTACAATAGCATCGATAGTGAATCGGTGGTGAAAGATTGAAGCAACGAAAGACCATGTACCTTTTGATGACCTTGCTCATGTTTGCGTGGGGATTAGAATATATCTTTGCAAAACAAGCACTGGACGTCATGGAGTCGCTAACACTTGTATTTTTTAAATACAGCATCGGGTTTATCGTCGTGCTGTTAATTAAACTAAAGATGGAAGGTAGGAAGCTTTTTCAGAAGAAAGATATTCCCCTCTTCCTTCTTTGTGCTATCTTCGGAGAAGTCGGGTATTTTTATCTGGAATATACGGCAATGGATTTTCTCCCGGTATCACTCATCACCATTGTATTAGCCTTTGTTCCCGCTCTTTCTATTCTCATTGAGCGGGTGATTTATAAAAGGAAACCGACAAAGAAGATGAACCTTGGCATTCTCTTCTGTATCGCTGGGATCATCCTGGTCATTGGTGTGGATTACCGCATCCTGCTCCAGGGCAGAATACTGGGATATTTGTTGGCTTTTGGCGCGGTGTTCAGCTGGAACCTTTATAACTTCCTGACCGCGTCGCTACATGAACGTTATGGGAGCGTAACCCTGACCTTGAACCAGCTGATTTGCTCGATTCTGTTGGTCTGGCCATATGCGCTGACCCATCTGCCCGATCCGGGTACTGTTTCCATGGAAGTCGTGGGCGGTATCCTGTATCTGGGAACCCTGAGCACCGGGATTGGATTTATTATTCAAGTAAGGTCATTACATATTCTGGGCCCGACAGTGACAGCAATATTTTCCAACTTCCTGCCGGTTACAACGACCCTTTTTGGTTGGCTGATTTTGAAGGAGACCATCTCGCCTGTCCAAATGCTGGGAGGAGCAATCGTAATTGCTGCAGGATACATCGTAATAAAGGAAAAAGGACGAGCGGAGGAGTTTACCGATGATAGAGAATCATAATATGACCTTGCTGACTGATTTTTATGAACTGACTATGGCCAATGGCTATTTCGAAACCGGCATGGCCGACGATATAGCATTTTTCGATCTGTTTTTCAGAAAGATTCCTGATGGGGGAGGCTTTGCCATTATGGCAGGGCTGGATCAGCTGATCGGATATCTCAAAAACCTCAATTTTGATGAGCGGGACATGGAATATTTGAGAGAGAAGGATATGTTCAGTGAAGGATTTCTGAACTATTTGAAAGACTTTAAATTTGAATGTGATGTCTGGGCAGTCCCTGAAGGAACTCCTGTATTCCCGGGAGAACCGTTGGTAACCGTAAGGGGACCTGTGATCCAGGCTCAATTTATAGAAACCATTATGCTTTTGGCAATCAATCATCAGAGCTTGATTGCAACAAAAGCAAACCGCATTGTGCGGGCGGCCCAGGGCCGTAGTGTCATGGAATTCGGTACGAGGAGAGCCCACGGAGGCTCCGGTGCGGTTCACGGTGCAAGAGCAGCTTATATCGGCGGTTGTATCGGTACAGCCTGCGCTGTTGCAGAGCGGGATTTTAAGGTTCCTGCCATGGGAACCATGGCGCACAGCTGGGTTCAGATGTTCCCCAGCGAATATGAGTCCTTTAAAGCGTATGCGGAAGTTTATCCTGACAATTGTATTCTTTTGGTGGATACCTATAATGTGCTGAAATCAGGAATTCCCAACGCAATCAAAGTATTTAAGGAAATGAAGCCTCAAAAGATGGGTATTCGAATCGACAGCGGAGATGTGACTTATCTTACCAAAAAGGCGAGAGCAATGCTGGATAAGGCGGGCCTCAAGGAATGTTCCATTGTGGTTTCCAACTCCCTTGACGAGTATATCATCAGAGACGTGATCGGTCAGGGTGCCTGCATCGATTCCTTCGGCGTAGGAGAACGGTTGATTACCTCAAAATCAGAGCCGGTATTCGGCGGAGTCTACAAGCTTGCAGCGCTGGAAAAGGACGGAGTCCTTGTTCCTAAGATGAAGATCAGCGAGAATGTTGAGAAGATTACCGACCCCGGATTTAAGACGGTGTATCGTCTGTTTGATAAAGATACAGATAAGGCCATCGCTGACGTGATCACCCTTGATCACGAAAACATTCCAGAGGGAAGCGAGTATGAAATCTTTGATCCCAAGGTAATATGGAAGCGAAAAAAGGTGTCCAACTTCTATGCCAAAAATCTGAGAGTCCCCATTTTTCTAAAAGGCGTTTGTGTCTATGAATCACCTGATATTGATAACATCAGAGATTACTGCAAGGAGCAGATCGACACCCTTTGGGAAGAGATTCTTCGTTTTGAAAATCCACACGAGTATTATGTCGACCTATCAAAGGATTTGTGGGAGCTGAAGACAAAGCTTATTGAAGAGTACCAGAAATAGGAGAACATCAGATTTATATATAGAAGACGAACTATGTAAGCAATCAGGTGCATAGCCTGATCAGATAGAAAAGGATGGGTGATTGAAATGAACTACGAATTTAAAGTAACCAAAACGCTATCTCCAAAGCAGAAGCCGGACCCGGACACGCTGGAATTCGGAAAAGTCTTTTCCGACCACATGTTTGTCATGAATTATACCGAGGGTAAAGGCTGGCATGACGGCAGAGTTGTGCCGTATGCACCGATTACTTTGGATCCGGCGGCGGCGGTGCTTCATTACGCCCAGGAAATGTTTGAAGGACTCAAGGCCTATAAAACAAAGGAAGGAAAAATCCTTCTGTTCCGTCCGGATATGAATGCCAAAAGAACAACCAAGACAAACGACAGAATCTGTATTCCGGCTCTTGATGAAGAGCTTTTCGTAGAAGCCATCAAAGCAGTGGTCCGTGTGGACGCTGACTGGGTGCCGGAAAAAGAAGGAACGTCTCTTTATATCAGACCCTTTATCATTGCTACCGAGCCATTCCTGGGTGTCCGGTCAGCCAAAGAGTACCTGTTTATGGTAATTCTTTCTCCTGTTGGAGCCTATTATAAAGGCGGCCTTGCTCCCACTAAGATCTTTGTTGAAGATGAGTACGTGAGAGCTGCCCACGGCGGAACAGGCTACAGCAAGATCGGCGGAAACTATGTCGCCGGCCTCAAATCACAGGAGAAAGCCCATGACAAGGGATACTCTCAGGTACTTTGGCTAGACGGTACAGAACGAAAGTACGTAGAGGAAATCGGTACCTCCAATGCCTTTTTCGTGATAGACGGTGAGGTGATCACAGCGCCGCTGGAAGGCACCATTCTTCCCGGTATTACGAGAGATTCCGTCATTCATCTTCTGAAGGATTGGGGCATTACAGTCTCAGAGAGAAGGCTTACCATCGACGAAGTATACGAAGCCTACGACAGCGGCAAGCTGTCCGAGGTATTTGCATCGGGAACCGCTGCGGTGATTTCTCCGGTGGGAGAACTTTGCTGGAAGGATCGGAAAATCCTGATTCATGACGGTGAAATCGGAGAACTTTCTCAGAAACTCTACGATGTGCTTTCTGGGATACAGCTTGGAAATGTTGCGGATCAATTCGGATGGACAGTTGAAGTTTAGTCTGGACCTATAGTGTTCAGCCTCGACAAAGATATAGGAGGCATAAACATGATAACAGGAGCAGAAGCCATTGTAAGATGTTTGGAGAATGAAGGGGTAGAGTTTATTTTTGGATACCCCGGGGCAACGGTTTGCCCGCTGTACGATAAATTGACAAAATCATCAATCAAGCACATTTTAGTACGACATGAACAACATGCAGGACACGAAGCTAGTGGTTATGCTCGCATTAAAAAGAGACCGGGAGTCTGTATGACCACCTCCGGTCCAGGCGCAACCAATCTGATTACTGCACTGGCAACAGCCTACATGGACAGCGTGCCTCTCATTGCGTTCACCGGTCAGGTTTCCAGTGAGCTTCTGGGGAGAGATGTCTTTCAGGAAGCGGATATCACCGGTGCAGCGGAGCCCTTTACCAAGTACAGTTATCTGGTAAAAAACGCTGCAGATCTTCCTCGCATCATCAAGGAGGCGTTTCACATCGCATCCACAGGAAGACCGGGTCCGGTACTCATCGATATCCCTGTCAATGTTCAGACGGATAAACTCGATTTTTATCAGCCAGGAGCAGTGGAGCTCAGAGGCTATAAGCCTACCATTAAAGGTCATGCTGGACAGATTAAACGGGTGCTCAGAGCCATCAACAATGCACAGAAGCCTGTGATCTGCGTGGGTGGAGGAATCTTTGCCGCTGAGGGTCAAAAGGAACTGATGCAATTTAGCGAAAGCATTAATATTCCCGTTGTATCAACCATGATGGGGATCGGGGCCATTCCCACAGTCCATCCGCTCTATATGGGGATGCTGGGAATGCACGGAAAATCCATCGCAAATCGTGCCATCAGCGATTCGGATCTGCTGATTATCATCGGCGCAAGAGTTTCCGATCGGGCTGTCCTGCTGCCGGCTAACGTCAGTAAGAATACAAAAATCGTGCATATTGATATCGATCCGGCAGAAATCGGAAAGAATCTGGATACTATTATCCCTGTAGTAGGGGATGCAAAAGAAATTCTAAAGCAGGTTATGGAGGAAGAGCCGGAGAGAAAATCCGATGAATGGACCGGTCTTCTGAAGGCCTCCAGAGAAAAGCTTACCTTGGATTATGAGCCGAGAAAAGAAGGAATCAATCCAAAGGCATTTGTAAATCTGTTGTCCAGAACGTTGCCCGATGATCATATTTATTGCGCAGACGTAGGCCAGAACCAGATCTGGTCCGCAGGAAACTGCGAGGTAAGATCCGGACGGTTTTTGACCTCCGGTGGCATGGGAACCATGGGTTACTCCATCCCTGCAGCCATTGGAGCGAAGCTCGCTGCTCCGGATAAGGCTGTAGTGGCTGTGTGCGGAGACGGTTCTTTCCAGATGCAGATGATGGAACTGGCTACGATCTGTCAGAACAACGTGGATATCAAGATCGTTGTAATGAAGAATAACAAACTGGGATTGGTTAAGGAAATTCAGAAAAATGCCTACAAGAATAATGAAAGTGGAGTTGATCTTACAGGGAGTCCCGACATTGTGGCTCTTGCCGCGGCTTACGGAATTCCCGGACGAAGCATTGACAGCATGGATGCAGCAGATGAAGCCATTGGCGAGATGCTGAGCAATAAAGGGGTATTCCTGCTGGAATGTATCGTAGATGAAAATGAATCATCAATGTAATCGTCGATGTAATGTGAGTCCATGCATTATGAAACTGGAGGATAAATTATGAAGCACGTGTTATCCGCACTGGTAAACAATACCCCGGGTGTGACCAGCAGAGTATCAAGCCTGTTCCGTAGAAGAGGCTACAACATTGATTCCTTTATCGGCAGCTCCACGGAGGATGAGCGGTTTTCCAGACTGACCATCGTCGTGCGGGGAGATGATATCGTGATTGCCCAGGTAATCAGCCAGCTGCAAAAGCTCGAGGATATTATATCTATTGAAGATATCCAGCAGGAAAGCATGATCAGCAAGGTACTCTTGTTTATGAAGGTGAAGGCGGATGTAGGCGACCGGGTAGGCATGATTGTGGTTGCAAACGCGTGCAATGCCAGGGTGATTGAAATGAGTAAGGATTACTTGATTCTTGAAGCACTGGATTCGGAAGACAGAATTACCGAGATGATAGAAATTTTCAAGCCATACGGTATTATTGAGTTGGTGAAAACCGGCGTAGTCGCAATGAAGAGGTAACGATTATGAAGCACACAATATCAGTATTAGTAGAAAATAAGGCGGGAGTCCTGGCGAGAATCTCAGGTCTCTTTGCCAGAAGAGGCTTTAACATTGACAGCTTGGCGGTGGGAATCACGGAGGATAAAAACATCTCGCGTATCACACTGCTGGTAGATGGGGACGATTATATTGCGGAACAGGTCACCAAGCAGCTGAATAAGCAGATCGACGTCATTAAGGTCAGAAAACTGGATCAGGAAGAGATCACCAGAAGAGAGCTTGTACTCGTGAAAGTGAAAATGTCATCAGATCAGCGGGGCGAAATCATTGATATCGTGAAGATTATGCAGGGTGAAATCGTAGATATCTCTCACTCCACATTGACCGTGGAAATGAGCGATAAGCCTGAGAAGATTGACCTTCTTATCGACCTTCTGACCCCCTATAACATCGTCGAGGTTGCGAGAACCGGAACCATTGCACTGCAAAAGGGCGCAGCCATCGTTTAATCAAAAGAGGCCTCATGGTCAGGCATCTGAGAATCTGTTAATTCGTAATTGAAGATTTATTACTGACTCAGATTATTCTCTGGGTCAGTCTTTTTTTGTTCATCCGACCAGAACTCTTGCTGTTTGGATGAAACTAAGGAAACGCTGATGAATTCCAGTCGTACACCTAAGTTTGTGTACCATCCATGAAATCAGCGCGTCCCACTGGAGGTGTACTAAACATGTTAGAATTTCATACCCATACGTACCGATGCAAGCACGCACAGGGAGACATTCCCGATTTAGCCCGCCAAGCGGAGCAGGTTGGCTATACCGTCCTTGGCATCTCGGATCATGCCCCACTGCCAAAGGATCAGAATATTGAAATCAGAATGAGCCTCAATGAGGTGGATGATTATATACAGGCATTTCATACGGCGCAGGAAGCCCATCCCGGACTGAAGATGTTTCTTGGGATGGAAAGTGAGCACTTTAAAGACT
>JAQSXD010000423.1 GCA_029266295.1 Bacillota bacterium
AACTGCTAAATTTCCAAGGGATTCCATCGCCTTCAAATGGAAGGATGAAATAAAAGAAACCAAGCTGCTGGAAATCGAATGGAGCGCGTCAAGAACAGGCCTGATTAATCCTATTGCAATCTTTGAACCCGTTGAGCTGGAAGGAACCACGGTCAGCCGTGCCAGCGTCCACAATCTGAGCATTATGGAAGGATTGGAGCTGGGACTGGGAGACACCATAGAAGTTTATAAAGCAAACATGATCATTCCTCAAATCTCTGAAAATCTAACGAGAAGCGGTAGTGCCGCCATCCCCGAGCATTGTCCTGTCTGTGAGGGAGATACAGTGATCAAGCAGGAAAATGGGGTCAAGTCTCTCTACTGCCCCAATGAAGAATGTCAGGCAAAGCACGTGAAGTCCTTCACCCATTTTGTAAGCAGAGACGCCATGGGAATTGACGGCTTGTCGGAGATGACCATTGAAAAACTCATCGGCAAAGGCTTGATCAAGGAATTCGCCGATATCTTTCATGTGTATCAATATAAAGAAGAAATTGTTACAATGGAAGGCTTTGGTGAAAAGTCTTTCAACAATCTGGTGGCTTCTGTAAACAAGGCAAGAAAAACCACTGCGGTGCGGCTGCTTTACAGCCTTGGCATCCCCAATGTAGGTCTTTCCAATGCAAAAAACATCTGCAGACATTTCGGTTACGTATGGAGCGAAATTCAAGGAGCGGATTATGAACAGTTGGTCGAAATAAACGGCATTGGTGGCATCATGGCCAAGGCATATGTTGCCTTTTTTGAGAACGAAAGGAACCAGCAGATTTTGCAGGACTTATTACAAGAAATAGAGCTGGAAGAGATCGTCGCGGTGGAAACGGAAGGCGCGGAGCTGTTCGAAGGACACATCTTCGTCATTACAGGTTCTGTTGAGAAGTTTAAAAACAGAAATGAGATGAAAGAAGCCATTGAGGCCAAGGGTGGTAAGGCCACCGACTCTGTTACTTCAAAGACCAGCTATCTCATCAACAACGACAACCTGTCCAATTCAACGAAAAACAAGAAAGCAAAGGAGCTTGGCGTTCCAATTATTACAGAAGATGAACTTTTGAATTGGATCGAAAATGGAATAAGGCCATAGTGTTTTTCAGATGAAAGGACTGCTCCCATGAGGAGCAAAAACTGCGTAGAAGCAAAAGGGGGGATTGATATGGTGATTAACAAGGTGTGGGCAGCGTATTTCAGTGCCACGGACACGACGAAGCGCACGGTCTCGGAAATTGCCGCTGTGATAGCGGAAAAGCTCAATGCTAGGCTTGAAACGCTTGATTTTACGCTTCCGTCTGGGAGGACTACTCCCGCGGAGTTCAGCAAGGGGGATTTGGTTGTTTTCGGAACACCCGTATATGCGGGCAGGGTTCCCAATGTGTTGCTGAAATATTTAGAAACCATCAGAGGAAACGGAGCACTGGCAGTACCGGTGGTTTTGTACGGAAACAGGAACTATGATGATGCCCTCATCGAACTGAGGGATTTATTGGAGCGGGCAGGCTTACATACCATTGCTGCGGGTGCTTTTATCGGCGAGCATTCCTTTTCGGAGGTGCTGGCAGGAGGCAGGCCGGATGCAGAAGATCTAAGGCGAATCAAGCGCTTTGCCGAAAAGACAGCGGGAGGCTTAAAACAACCCGGATTTTTGGGTGAACGCGGAGTGATCAGCCCTGTCCCGGTCAAGGGAACACCCCAGCCATACAGCGGGTATTACCAACCCCGCGACCGGAAAGGAAATCCTGTAGATATTCGAAAAGTGACACCAGTGACAGAGGCTGCCTGCACTAACTGCAAACTCTGCGCCCAACTATGCCCCATGGGCTCCATCGATTTTGAACAGGTCTCGATGCTTTCTGGTATCTGCATCAAATGTTGTGCCTGCATCAAGAAATGTCCCGCTCACGCAAAACACTTTACGGATTCCGGATACCTGTATCATCAAAAGGAGCTGGAGGAAGGTTTTGCGCGAAGGGCTGAGCCGGAATGGTTTTTCAGTTCCTCTCTGACGGAATGAGCATTATTAAGGTTGGACTGAGGGTAATTTAGAGGGATGCAAATGAGAAAGGAAATGATGGGAGAACTATGAGAAATAACGGAAGCAAAAGGGAAACAATTTATATTTTTATTGTGATTGTTCTATCCTTCATATTAATCTATGCCGGAAACCGGATTGCTATGAAGGACGTGAGCTTCTTTACGGAGTCAAATGATTTTATCGTTTCCAAAGCGGAGGTAACTGCGGTCACCGATGAGAATGTCAACGAATACGGTGCAGTGATTTTCGAATGTAAGATTATAGATGGGGAGAATCAAGGAGAAACCGTTACCGCAGGGCAGATCATTGATCCTGATGCGGCTTCAAGCATTCGGATTGTTGAAAAGGGCGACGTCATATTCCTGGGAGATGCAACGGAATATGTCATCGGCGCCGATTGGTTTTTATATGAGTTTGAGCGGTTTAACGGAATTGTTTGGCTGGCAGCGGCCTTCGCACTTCTTTTATTGATTTTCGGAAGGAGTAAAGGCTTTCGAACCATTGTTTCCTTGGCCTATACCTGCAGCACAATTTTCTTTGTGTTCATTCCCTCCATTATTTCGGGCTTTAATATCTATGTAAGCTCCATAGCGGCTTGCGTCTTCATTACCTTCATGACCTTGCTCATTGTTCAGGGGCCCAATAAGAAAACACTGGCCGCCGGGCTGGGCTGCATGGGAGGCTTGCTGGCTGTGAGTCTGATTACGTTAGGGATGAATGAGATTTTAAAGATCACAGGATTGTTAGATAGTGAATCCTTCTTCCTCCTTTACCTTGATACCAGCAATCCCATCAACCTCAAAGGAATTGTGTTTGCTGCCATTACCATCGGAGCAATGGGTGCGATCCTTGATATCGCTGTTGATATTGCTGCATCTCTCAGCGAGGTGCATCACCATGCCCAGAAGCTGACGCTGCAGCAAACCATAAAATCCGGCATCACCATTGGACAGGATATCGTTGGAAGCATGGCGAATACTCTGATTCTCGCCTATATAGGAAGTTCTCTGTCGTTGATCCTGCTGCTGCTGGTCCATTCCGGGTCTAAAGCAGATCTGCTCAACAGTGAACTGATCACGGTAGAGTTTCTTCAGGCATTGGCGGGAAGCATCGGTATTCTGTTTACCATACCGCTGACCTCCATCAGCTGCGGAATTCTATATAACAGATCGGACCAAAAGGAAAATGGAGCCCCTGAGGAAGGGACTCCATTGGAATAATACTTTGCTCATGATGTATTTGAAAACAGCCTAAAG
>JAQSXD010000424.1 GCA_029266295.1 Bacillota bacterium
CCTGAAAAAATTGATCCGCGTTACTCTCCTTATCATACCGTTCTGACATCTGATCTACATAAGGGTCCATATTCATCCAGCGGTACTTCATTTCTCGTTGAAGATAATCCTTGCGATTTCTCACCTTTTCGGAAAAAGAGTTATAGGAATTCTGTTCCGCCTGGCTGATAACTCCTCCAAAGATAAGAAAAAATGTCAGTAAAGCCGCTTGCCCGATAATAATCACTATGGTCAGAGTCGTCAGCCGAAACGCAATTGATTTCCGATCCATATTCAAATGTTTCATTTCAAAGCCTCTCAATTCTGTTCTGCTGTTTGCAGCTTCCCAACCATATTCTATCGATTTCTTGACAATACGGACTGAATGTTACCGGTAAAATCCTGGTACCAACTGTCAAAATGTTCCTTCCCGCAAAGTTCATCGATCACAGCCTGCCTGTTCTCTCCGTCATTGACACGGTTTTCAAGCGTTTCGAGATCGTGCTTAACGAGTTCAAAGAGGCTGGTTTCTAAAATAGAACGGATTTCATAACTATCTCTAAAAGGTTTATTTCCGTACAAAGTATAGGACTTTAGCATATCAATTGCAGCCTCGATGGTTTTTGTCACAGTAACATTGGTGCGATCCTCTTGCTTCATTTCATTCAAGATAGCACCTGCATCCAGCGCCTCCGTCTTAACAGGCAGATAACCCGTAGCCGCTGCGAACTCGATATTTTGAGGAACATTGATGAACCATTTCAGAAAAATGGATGCTGCATATTCATGGGCGGCATCACTTCTTGCAATACACATCCCTGCCCCCTGCTGAACGACATAGGGTTCCCCTTCCTCATAATGCGGATAAGGCAGCGCCATTACTTCTATGGGAGTTGAATCTCCGTCTCGCTCCACTTGTCCCGGGAAATAGGATGCGCCGGCCGTTGACCCGGTATAAGCAGCTATGGCTCCCGTTCTCGCATCGTCGGAGCTGAATCGTCCCGATTTGGCATAGTAACCATTTAGGAAGGGAACATAATAATTCTTCCAGATTCGGTAGGCAGTGTCTTCACTCAGATTCAGGGTTGCGTCAAATTCATCGTACGTATACATTTCCTCACCAAGCTGCATAGCCGAAACCAGCATAAAGTTTGCATTTGCATCAACACTGAAAAATGGCTTTCCTGTAGCTTCGTAATATTCCTTTGCGGTCTGTGCAAGCCCCTCCCAGGTGGAAAGACTTGATAAATCAGCCCCCGTTTTTCCTGCAAACGAATCCCAGTAGGTTTTATTCAGGTATAGAACTTCTGTAGACTTTGCGATTGGCAGAATTTTCAAGGCGCCTTCTTCTCCAAAAAATCCTTCTGATAAGAATTCTTCTCTGATTTCACCGAGCTCTTCTTTTGTGAAATATTCGTTCAAGTCCGCAAGCTCAGAAATCTGATCAACGCGAAACGCATTATCAGGATAAGAGGCAAATATGTCAGGCATTGGCATGGCGCCGATTTCTTCATTTGCAGTCGCAAAAACCGCATCCGCCAGTTCGTTGACGTCTCCGTAGCTCTGGGCTTCCACCACAATTCCCTGTTCTGCACCGATGGTCTCATTAAAACGGGATACAAGTTCGTCAAATTTTACTTTGACGGTTCCGTTATAATAATTCCAGACAGTTATAGTAATGGGTTTTTCGGGATCCAGCAGTTTATCCTGAGTGGATATGCCGCAAGATGAAGTGATCATCAAAATACATAAAATAAGCGAAATGAATTGGATTTTTTTTATCATCGTATACTCCTTGATCTGAATTGATTTCTTTGATTACTTCTCTAATTCGTTAATCCCCAATTATGTTTTCGAGCCTTTGCTTTTCGACAGAAAATGCTATAAAAATCGCTTTAATGACTCAATTCTACTACTGTCTGAAACTTTTTACAATATTTTATATTTTGATTCCACTAATGATTTCCCCTTTTTATTGCAATGAAAACCCCCGGTGATTCGATTAAATCCCTCTATCACCGGGGGAATTGGTTTATTTATGTGTTTTTCGCACAACGAACATATTGAATTTTAACAGTTAGTCTTCCAGATCCAGACTGCAGTTGTGATACACCTTCTGCACGTCGTCATTGTCTTCCAGAATTTCGATCATTTTCTTCAGATTCTTGATGTCATGCTCATTCGTTGGAGCGGATTCCATGGAAGGCACATATTCAATGTCTGCCTCAACAAACTCATACCCTGCCGCTTTTAATGCATCAGAAACCCCATCAAAGGCATCGGGAGTGGTCTGCACTTCAAAAGAATCCTCATGAGTAAGCATATCGTCTGCTCCGCTTTCCAAAGCTGCTTCCAGCAGTGTATCTTCATCCACACGTTCCGTTTTTTCAATCAGAATGATTCCTTTACGTTCGAACATGTAAGAAACACAGCCCGGTACCCCAAGGTTCCCGCCGTATTTGTCAAAAGCATGTTTCATTGCAGCGGTTGTCCTGTTTCTGTTGTCGGTGAGAACATCGACAATAACAGCCACACCTCCTGCTCCGTAACCCTCAAAGCTGCCTGGCTCATAGGTTTCCCCCGCAAGCTCGCCGGTTCCCTTCTTGATTGCTCTTGTAATATTGTCATTCGGCATATTGATGCCCTTAGCCTTATCGATGGCATGCTTTAATGCAATATTATATTCAGGGTCACCACCGCCCTTAGCAGCTACTGTAATAGCCCTGGCATATTTTGTAAAAACCTGCGCCCTTTTATTATCCTGAGACGCTTTTCTGTTTGCAATTGTTCCATGTCTACCCATCAAACAATTCCTCCTGTCTATCGATTAATATCATGATTAAATAGTTCGAACGGAATCCCGGAAAGGGATGTGATTACAGCTTTTCCCGGTTTGCGATTCCCGCCTTTCGGCAGTTCCGTTAAAATCAACGGGATTATTATACCACATCGAAAACCAAATTACAATTTTTACTTCTCTTTTTCCAGATTCCGGTAAGCAGTCGCCATCATCAGCTTGATTCGATTAAGCTGATTGACATCACTTGCGCCGGGATCATAATCGATGGCAGCAATATTCGCCATGGGGCTATACTGCCGCAACGCTTTCATCATACCTTTTCCTGTCACATGATTTGGAAGGCATGCGAATGGCTGGAGACAAACAATGTTCTCAACACCGTTATCGATGAGCTCTACCATTTCCCCAGTGAGAAGCCATCCCTCTCCGCACTGATTTCCAAGGGAAATGATTCGACTTGCCTTTTGTGCCATCTCCTTAATAAAGAGCGGTGGTTCAAAGCGTTTACTATGCTCAAGGGCTTCTCTGGCAGG
>JAQSXD010000425.1 GCA_029266295.1 Bacillota bacterium
ATCAATCAATCAATACGGATTGCGAGTAACAGATATTTCTGCTATGATAAGCCTATCGCATAGGTATAAGACGAATGAGCGGAGGTAAGCAGTATGAGTAAATTTGCCGTGATCGACACGGAGACGACCTGGGGTGACGCGGTGATGTCCATCGGAGTTGTCATAGCCGAATCCCTGACCTTTCAATTAATAGATAAAAGATATTATATACTTACACCGTACAAAAGCCACGGCGGTATGTTTACAAACGCCCTATACGTCAACAATATAAAGCCTGATCTTGAATGCTCACGGGAAAAGGCGATGAACGATCTAAACTCGCTGCTCACTGCACATGATGTCACCACCATGTTTGCATACAATGCCGCATTTGACTACCGACATTTGCCGGAACTTCGCCACCTTGATTGGCACGATATTATGAAGCTAGCAGCCTACAGACAGCACAATCCCAAAATTTCGAGCTGTGCTGAATGCTACGGTACAGGCAGGTTGAAGCGCGGTTATGGGGTGGAGAGCGTATACCGGATGTTAAGCGAGGATTGGACATACAATGAGATGCACAACGCCCTGACCGATGCGATCGACGAATTGGAAATCATGAGACTCTTAAACCATAAACTCGATAAATACGCTTTAGCAAAAATAGGATAGATTTTCTTCTTTTACATTCTCGTTAGACCCTCTTTCGCATTCTATCCTGAAATTTGTCACCCATCAATGTCACCCCAAGGGGGGCATACAACAAAAATGATCCACTGTACAATAAGTACGGTGGATTTTGTTTTTATGGAGGTGAGGCAGTGAGTAGAATAGTGTGCGTCATACCGAAGGAGGACTACTGCCTGGAAATTGTTCTTGACAACGGAAGCAGCGTAAACCTGAGCCTAAAGAGCAGGCTCGGAACAATACGATTTGGAATTCTGGCTGATGAGACATTTTTCCGAAAAGCGGTCACCGATGGGTATTGTATTTCGTGGGAGGGAAAAGTCGAAATCTCTCTCAGTGAAGTATTCCAACTGGCACAAAAATAAGGAGGAACTTCAATGATTGCTCCCTGGGCGAAGGATGCCATGACCATGCTTGTGGAAACGGGAATCGTCAACGGCAGCAGCGGCAAGTTATCTCCGGCAAGTACGACAACCCGCGCCGAGATGGCTCAGGTGCTATATAAACTATTGGAAAATTAGGCTGCGACTTACCTAAACGGCTCTCGTGGAAAATAAGGCATCGGCTCGAGCTGTCTGAAAGAAATCTCAGGAGTTACAAAAAAATCATCTCCAATCGGGGATGATTTTTTTCTGCGAACATATTTGAAATTATTTCCAAAGTGGAGTATACTATGTTGTAATTTATCGCACGGACATATTCATAAGCTCCGGTTTTAAACTGATGTCGAAAATCGACAGAAGCATGATCAGGGGTGTTCTGTTAGTTGAAGAGGTGCTACCATGCCGAAGAAAAGAACTTTTAACAGCAATGCAATTTATGTGACGGAGAAAGTTCGAGTACAACTACATAAGATTCCATCCTATCCGTGTACGATCATAGAGGCTCCCATGGGTTACGGCAAAACTACTGCTGTTCGGGAATATCTCAAGAGTTCAGACTGCACGATCCTTTGGCAGAAGATTTTTAATCATTCTATTTCTGGATTTTGGTCGATGTTCTGCAGACAGGTTCGCAGCATTGACGCAGGCGCAGCAGAGCATCTGACCCAGCTTGGTTTTCCCGGTGACAGCACGACGAGAGAAAAGGCCTTGGATTTGATTCAAGGCGCCCTCCCTTCTGGAGGAAGCATATGGGTTATAGACGATTATCATCTGGCAGACTGCCCTGAAATAGCCGGATTTATTGAATATCTGCTTTGGAATGAGCTTTCGGACCTCCATATCGTTCTATCTGCGCGGCATACGCATTTTGATAATCTTGAGGAAATGACGCTGAAAGGATATGTGAATCTCATCCAGAAAGACGCTTTAGAATTGGATCTGGAGGATATCATCTCCTATTACCGCTTGTGCGGTATTGCCCTAAAAGAAAAAGATTCTCGATGGCTGGAGTCTTACACCGAGGGCTGGATTACGGGACTCTATCTATTGATGCTGAGTTATCAGTCGGAAGGCGTATTCGAAGCCACAGCAAATATTACTGCGTTGATCGATAAGACGATCTACGCTCCGTTTTCAGAGGAGATAAAAGAGTTTCTGATGACGCTGTGCTTTTTTGAAGCCTTCTCACAGGAGCAAGCTGCGCACATGTGGGAAAAGAACGGAAGTACCGAACTTTTGCAAGACATTAGTGGCAGAAACGGCTTTATTGTTTGGGATGCACGTAATGAAGTTTATCAGGTACATAAGATTTTTTCCCAATTTCTCAGAGGAATTTTTGACCGAAACTCGCCTGAGGAGAAACGGAAGCTATATGGTCGGGCCGCAAGCTGGTACAAGAATGCAGAAGACTATCTTCAGGCCATGGAGTATTATCAGCTTGCACAGGACTACGAAGGCTTACTTACGGCACTGCAGCTGGATCAGGGATATAGTATGCATAATGAGCACCGGGAAAAACTCATTTCATATATAGAGGCTTGTCCTGAAAAAACGCGTCGGGCGCAGCCTTTTGCATTGCTTGTCTATGCGTTGTGCTTATTCTCTTACAACGAAACAGAACGGTTCGCTTCGGTTTGTGCGGAGATTGCTAATCTTCTTGAAAGCGGGAAGCTTGAACCGGAAACGGCAAGGGAGCTGGCGGGTGAATTCGAGGTTCTTCAGAGCTTTAGTAATTATAATGACATTGAAAAAATGTTGGATCACTATAAAAGAGCGGGAGAACTTATGGGAAGCCCGGCAAGATTTATGGACACCCGGGGAGGCTGGACCTTTGGATCACCTTCGATTCTCTATATGTTCCATCGTAAGCCGGGGGAACTTGCGCGGGAACTAAATTTGATGAAGGAGGCAATGCCCTTCTATGATGGGCTTGCCAAGGGGCACGGGCGCGGCGCGGAGTTTGTTATGGAAGCAGAGCGGGATTACTTTCGAGGTGACCTTGACAGTGCAGAAATAGCAGCTTATAAAGCCTATTTATTGTCAGAGGGAAGCAAGCAGGAGGATATCCTCCTTTCGACGGTATTCCTTCAGGCAAAGATCGATCTGTATAAGGGCAACTATGGGATGGCAAAGGAACGACTAAAATATATACGGGAAGATCTTGAGCACGGAGGCTGGTACAACCTCATCCATACGATGGAGCTTTGCGAAGGGTGGATTCAGCTGTGCCTTGGCAGGAAGCAGGATGT
>JAQSXD010000031.1 GCA_029266295.1 Bacillota bacterium
TCCGAAGAGGGATAGCAGCCATAAAGAATGATGCCGGGACGTACCGCGTCATAATGTGCGTCAGGGATTTCCATGATCGCCGCACTGTTGGCAATGGTTCTTGAAGGAATTGAAATTCCTGCTTCAGAGAGCTTCTGATAAAAGATCTCGTAAAGGGAAAGCTGGGACTGAGCATAGGCCTTGTCCCTTTCGTCTGCTGTCGCAAAATGAGAAAAGAGTCCTTTGATCCTTATATTGGATAGCAGGCTTATCTTTAGAAGTTCTTCTGCGCCTTCCTCATTGGGAAGAACGCCGATCCTTCCCATTCCGGTGTCAACCGCAGTATAGATGTCGATGGTCTTTCTTGCCGATGAGGCAGCAGCGGAAATAGCCGCTGCGTTCTCGACTGAACAGACCACCGGTGTAATATCGTACTGCAGAAGTGTGTCGGCATACTGCTCAGGGGTAATCCCCAGCATGACGATCGGGCAGGTAAATCCGATTTCCCGCAGAGAAATTGCTTCTTGAAGGGTGGCGACCGCAAGGGTGCCGACGCCGTTTTCCAGCAGAACCTTGGATACAGCGGCAGCTCCATGACCGTAACCGTCTGCTTTTACAACGCCGATGATCTCCTTGTTTCCTACCTTACTCTGAATTTGTTTTATATTATACTCTAGATTGCTCAGATTAATCTCCGCCCAAGCGGGCCGCAAGGCTTCCTGATACATAAGCGAATCCCTTTCTTTGTCTAAACACAAAAAAATAAATGCAAGCACATTATATACCCGGGTCTTCCTGCCAGTCAATAATAGGGTTCCAGGTCCAGATAACCGCAAAAAAATTTGCGGAACTTACACAGAAGGCGGCTTTGAGTAGCGGTAAGTCAGGAGAGATGCCAGGACCACCAGTGCTCCTCCTGCCAAAGAGTTTGTTGAGACGGTTTCGCCCAGCACAAGGTAGCCAAGCAGCATGGAGAATAGAATTCCTGAATAATTGTAGATGCTGACTTCCGCCGCGGGAGCCAGGCGATATGCGTAGGTGAGGGCGATCTGCCCGAAGCCTCCCATGATGCCCATCAAAATCAAAAGTAAAAAATCCGTTAAGCTGGGGGGTTTATAATTGATGATGAAAAAAGGGAGGGACACTGCGGCGCAAAAGGTGGAGAAGTGCATAATAACGGTTAGCGCATCGACCTTATCCTTGAAGTAAGCCAGCAGGGTATAGGAAACGCTGGCAAATACAGCGCAAAGAATTGCCATAAAAAGAGGAAGAAGATCCGAATGAAACGCCGGGTTTGCCACCAGATAAGCGCCTCCAAAAGCGATGAGCAGCGCAGGAACCTGTATCTTATTGATTCGCTCTTTTAAAAAGAAAAATGCAAATAACGTAATGAGAAATGGGGACAGCTTGCTTAGGATTGTAACATCTGCCTGCGTCGCATTTGATGCCGCATAGAACAGGGAAACAAGACCAAGGAGACCGAAGGAGGAACGCATGAAAAGAAGAGGCTGGTATTTTCTTTCTCCGAATAAAGAAAGACCGTGTCTCCGTATGATCACAAAACACAGGATCAGGCTAACGATATTACGGAAGAATACTTGTTCCATCAGCGGAACCCGATTCCCAGTAATATTGATGACCACCTGCATTCCAGAAAAGAGTAAGGCGGATAACAGCATGAGAGAAATTCCAAGCTGCTTCGAGGTTAATTTTGTTTTTCTCGATGAATTCAAAGTTTAAGCCTCTTTTCCAGATTACTTCGAAAATACTGAACCGTAGGTCCAGTCAATAAACCCTGTATAATCGTTCCTGCACCGAAGACACCGCCCAGCAGAATCCCGATTGTGATTACGCTGATGTCAAAAACGATCTTGCACCAACGAAATTGAAGTCCCGCTTTCTCTGATACCATGATTGTAATAAGATCTGCACCGGATATTCCAAAGTTGGCGGCCAGATATAAGGCAATTGCAAATGCAAGGCAAAGGAAGGCGATGATGTAGAAAATGACACGGATGATCATGTCGGATTCCGGTGTTACAACCAGACTGGAAAGCTTTGCAAACTGGTCGATGGAAGGCCCTACAATAATCAGAGACAGCAGGGTTGCGCCGCTGATGTATCGTCGGTCAACAAAGAACGCTCCGAGAATAATAATAAAGTAAAATCCGAGACTGGCAATTCCTACTGAGGTGTGAAATACGTTTGCCAGACCGGCGGAAAGAACACTGATGGAATCCAGTCCAAAGCCCGCTTGAACAAACAGGCTTACAGCCATACCGTTGCATAAGAAAGCCAGCACAACGATGATCGTCTTTTTAAATATGAGCATAATACCTCCAGTTAGCTTTTTGGTTTATTGGTTTATATGATAGGGTTATAGTAATTAGTAGGCTTCCCCAGAACGTGTACTGTGAAAGCAGAAAAAGTTATTTTCTATCCGGATGCCACCATTTCCATGATCGCGCTATCCTTGCCGAAAAGAGCACAGCCGCCTTCGTGTTCCAGCGCCAGCATCCCTGATTCTTCAAGACTTCGGAACAGCCCCGAGGCCAGAACCTCCGTGAGAGGATAATCTCTGACATTGCGGTCAGAAATGGGAGAAAAGGGACAAGGCTCCGCTCCTCCAAAGGGGTTGATATGGAAAAAACCGCGGCCTGCAGCAAGACAGCCGCCAGAGTGTTTTTCATCACCGGGAAAAGAGAGCAGATTAGGGCAGCCGGGAAGGGTACGCAGTTTGCTGAGCCTGCGATCCATAAGTGCTCTGTCAGCATCAGTGGGTGCAAGGGATTTTGTTTCCTCTGTGACGGGGACATATTCCACGAAGAACACGATAACGCAGCCGGTTTCCTGGAGAGCGCGAACAAATTCGTACTCAGTAACACGACGGATATTTTGGCTTGTAACCGTGATAGAGACCCCAAATAACACAGACATTTCTTTTAAAAGAGCCATCGCTTCTGTTGCCTTCTGATAAACCCCATGGCCTCTTCTAAGATCCGTTTCTTCCTCATCCCCTTCCAAGCTGAAGATCGGAACCAGATTTCTCTTTTCTTCAAAGAAGGTAATCCAGCTGTCATTCACCAAGGTTCCGTTTGTAAAAACGGGAAATAGGATCTGGGGATGGTCTGCCGCCTTCTCTAAAACTTCTCTTCTCATCAGCGGTTCTCCGCCGGCCAGAAGGATAAAGGAGATTCCCAGAGCGGCTGCCTCCGTAAAGATTCTATCCCATTGCGCTCCGGTGAGCAGAGCGTTTGTAGTGGCGTGGGGCTGGGAGCATCCGCTGCTGTCACAGGATTGATTTGCTCTGGCATAGCAGCCTTTGCAGAATAAATTGCAGTCGGAAGCGATGCTTGCGATGAGGAAGGGCGGAACGTGCAAACCCATTTCCTCATGACGCATACGGATCCGACGTGCTTTTACCGCCGAGACAACAAACCGCAGTAGAAACTTAATCTCCTGCTGGTTCTTCAAAGAGGCTTTTAAAGTGTTCAGAATGATATCTTTAATGCCACGGTTCATATAGCGATTTAATTCAGAGTGGCCGTTCATAAATACCTCCCCCGAGAAACATAGTTTGTGACCTTTAATTATAATTCGTTTCTAATCTCCTGTCAAATTTATGCTGGAAGTCATCATGTCATGCTCATGGAAGATTCAAAGGCATGCTCCCTTTTGGCGGTGTTAGATAAATTTGTTGAATCATGTCGGAATATGCAGTAAACTGATAAAAAAAGAGATCGGAAGGATTGGAATGACAAGAGATAAAACGTTTATTTCGAATTTTGCAGGTCATTCGACAAAGTCGAGGATTTTATTTATAGCCTCGCTTATTTTTCTGCTGCTGATTTGCATGATCAGTGTCAGCCTTGTCTGGCATCTATCCATTGAGAGCAAGGAGAAAGAAGTGATTCGCATAGCTGGAGTTGCGAAGGCCGGTTTTAGCGGGGCAGAGCTGGAAATGCTGGATCACAATGAGAGCGATCTATCAAAGCGAGAATACAGAGAGGTCAAAGAAGGTCTGCGGCAGATCGTTGCAGCTTATGACGATGTTCGGTTCGCATATATTTTTGTAATGCAGGATGACAAGCTTTATTTTGCTGCTGACTCAGAGCAGGATCGCTCGGAGGATTATACCCCTCCTGGTCTGGAATATAAAGAAGCATCGTCGGAAGATAAGAAGCCGTTCTATGACGGAAACACGACTGTATTCAGAAGCACAGACCGTTGGGGTTCCTGGGTCAGTGTATTAACGCCGATGAGGGATGCCGTATCGGGAGATCTGATTGGGGTCCTTGGAATGGATTACACTGAAACGGCGTGGTATCGCCATGCAGTGGTAGATACCATTCAGGCAGCATTGATTGCGATGAGTCTTATTTTTGTATACTTATCGCTGGTTTATGTTATCCGATCTAACCTTATAATTCGGAAAGAAAAGGCAAAACTGTCTGAGGCCAACGAAAAGCTGAAAAATGAAGAGGAATTGTTTCGCACCATCTTTGAACAATCTCCCGTCGGCATCTCCATTAATGTGAATGGCATCGCTACCTATAACTCCATGTATGGAAAAATTGTCGGGAGGACAACGGATGAGCTGAAAGAGATTTATTGGGAGGATATCACCCATCCGGAGGATATCACCCATCTTGAGGATACCCCTGAGGAAAGAATTTTCTGTGAACAAATCCGAAGAGGTGAGCCCAAAACAACCTCTATGTGTAAGCGGTATCTGAAACCCGATGGATCGATTGTCTGGGCAAACCTCCTTGCAGCCCCGCTTCATATGAGCGGTGGGAGTCGAAAGGACTATCTATGTATTCTGGAAGATATCACGGAGCGAATCAAGGCAGAGCATGATCTGCGCGAAAATGAGAGAAGTTTTTCCGTCCTATTTTCCAATTTGCCGGGCATGGCCTACCGCTGCAAATATGATGTTCACTGGACCATGCTCTTCGTGTCGGAAGGCTGCCTGGATCTGACTGGGTACCCCGCATCCAGCTTGGTCAACAACCGGGATGTTTCGTACAACGACATCATAAGCCCGAGGTATCGGGAGATTTTATGGGACAGATGGCTTCATGTCATAGAGGAAAAAGGGAAGCTTGCAGAGGAGTACGAAATCATTACTGCTTCCGGTGAAGCCAGATGGGTTTTTGAACAGGGGCAGGCAATCTTTGGTGATGATGGCAGTGTTACGGCGCTGGAGGGGCTAATTATTGACATAACAGACCGGAAGAGGAAAGAGGATGAGATACAATATCTGAACAACCATGATTTTCTTACGGGTATTTATAATCGCCGTTTTCTTGAACTAATGAAGGTGAGAATGGATCGGGAAGACTTTTTTCCGCTGTCGGTGATTATAGGTGATATCAACGGGGTCAAGCTAGTAAATGATGCACTGGGGCATGCGGAGGGGGACAAGCTCATCATCGAGACTGCAAAAATCATTCAGAAATGTACTAGGGAAAATGACATCGCTGCAAGAACCGGTGGAGATGAATTCACAATATTACTGCCCTTTACGGATCAGCAGACCGCCAGTGAACGGATGAATCTGATCAAAGAAGAATGTGAGCGATATAATCGAAAGCTTTTCAATGAAGCATATTCTCTCAACATCTCCCTTGGATTTGCTACCAAAGAAAAAGAGGACGAGAGCCTCGACAACACCATAAAGCTGGCGGAAGATTTCATGTATAAGCGGAAGCTGCTGGAGCATAAAAGCTCCCATAGCGTAATTCTTTCTTCTATTAAAGCAACCATGCATGAGAAGAGCCATGAAACCCAGCAGCACGCAGAACGGCTTACCTATCTGGCCAAGGAAATCGGCAGAAAGCTAAAGCTAACCCAGCTTCAGATGGATGAGCTAGAACTTGTTGCAATGCTTCATGATATCGGAAAGGTTGGCGTGGATGACCGGATTTTGAATAAACCAGGCAAGCTTACCGATGAGGAATGGGTGGAAATGAAAAAGCACTCAGAGATTGGGTATCGAATTGCCATGTCATCGCCGGATCTGGTAGCAGTGGCAGACTTTATCCTGTATCTTCATGAACGATGGGACGGAAAAGGATACCCGCAGGGCATCGCGGGAGAAGAGATCCCGCTGCTCTCCAGAATTGTATCTGTTGTGGATGCTTATGACGCAATGACGGAGAACCGGCCATACCGAACCGCAATGTCCGAAGAAGAGGCTTCTGCCGAAATCCGGAGAAATTCAGGCATCCAATTCGATCCGAGGATCGTAAGGGTGTTTCTGGATAAGGTTTTAAACGTAAAATATGGGTAAAATAAAAGCGGAACCGGTTGTATTCGTCAGGATGAATGATTATAATAATTCTTGCCCGGAAGCCATTTGGCCTCCGGCGAAAATTGTTCCTTACAGGAGGAGAAAAAATGCAGATCGTAATTGCGGGATGCGGTAAAGTGGGTGCTCAATTCGCCAGGATTATGTCTGAGGAGGGGCACGAAATTGCGGTAGTGGACAGCAGCAGTGAGAACCTCAGCCTTTTGGGGCCCAGCTTTCATGGAGTAACCGTATTGGGCGTCCCCATCGATGAGGATGTACTCAAACAGGCTGGGATCGAAAGTGCGGATGGCTTCGCCGCTGTAACGCCGGATGACAATATCAACATGATGGCGTGTCAGATTGCCAAAGAGGTCTTTCGGGTACCGAGGATTTTTGCGAGGATTCAGGATCCGGTCAAGGAGCAGGTTTTTTATCAATTTGGAGTGCATACGGTATGCCCAACGAATATGGCTGTAGAGGAATTCAGAGCGCTGATGCTTGGAGAGTCCAGCACCAGAACCTGTTATCTGGATAATACAGGGATCGAATTTAACTACGAGAGAATTGGAGATAAGGATGTGGGTAAGCTCTTGAAAGAGATTACCGCAGCCAAAGACACGATGCTTTTAGGCGTTCTGCGAAATGGGCAGTTGAGCTTTTCTAGCCCTTCTCTCAAATTGGAATTTAACGATGAACTCGTCATCGTTTCTAAGATATAGCCTCGTGAGCAAGAAAAGAATGAGGACGCGCTCCGGAATATAAAGGAGAAAAAGAATGAATATCGTTGTTATCGGCGGAGGAAAAGTCGGATATTATCTGGCAAAGACTCTGCTGTCCTATCGTCATAAAGTTAGTGTCATAGAGATGAAGCGGGAGATTTGCCAGAAGGTGGCAGATGAGCTGAATATTCCTGTCTTTCAAGGAGACGCTACGAAGATCGATATATTAAAAAATGCTGATACAGCAAAAGCAGATGTGGTGATTGCTGTTACCGGTCAGGATGAAGAAAACCTGATCGCATGCCAGCTTGCAAAAAATAACTTCAGGGTATCAAAAACCATCGCAAGGGTGAATAATCCGAAAAACACAGATGTGTTTTTGAAGCTGGGGGTTGATATACCTGTCAGCAGCACAACGATCATCGCAGACATGATCGAGCAGGAAGTTGATTATGCCGGAATGAAAACCCTCACCAGTATCAAGAATAACAAGATTGTTGTCAGTGAAGTTGAAATCTCAAAAAACTCTCCGGTTTACAACCGAAGAGTGATGGATATAAAAATGCCGAAAGACTGCCAGCTGGTTTCTGTTATTAAAGACAATGAGGTATTAAAGCCAGGGGAAAATCTTGTCCTCTTGGAAGGTGATTCAGTGATCGTCGTGTCAGATTTGGAGAGCAAGAAGCACTTAAGAGACTTGTTCGCAGGCCAGCGCCCCGGCTAAGGAAAAGGACTCTACCTTGGTGTTTGGACTGATTGTGACCCTTGGATTAATTGTGACCGTCAACCTACCATAATTTTTCCTTCAGGGTAGACTGCGTTCTGCAGCTTCTTGTTTTCTCTTAGGGCAATTGCAACCGCAAAGCTCAAGGGGCCCACTCTGCCAAGAAACATGGTGATGATCAGCATTACTTTGCTGATATTTCCAAGCTGGGGCGTGATGCCGGTAGAAAGGCCCACCGTACCAAATGCCGAGGTAACCTCGTAAAGTACGTTGATAAACGGAAACGGCTCCAAGGTTGCAATCACTGAAGTCATAATAAAGATCAGTACCATACTGAGCCCTGCAATTGACAGGGCTTTATTTACGACCACCTGAGATACACGTCGTTTCAGAACCACAGTTTCATCATTTCCTTTAATATTGGAGAAGATCGCCATCAAAAGAATCCCGAAGGTGGTCACCTTAATTCCACCGCCCGTCGAACCTGGCGCTGCGCCGATGAACATCAGCAGGATGGTAACAATTTTAGACAGTTCACTCATTTCATTCAGTGGAAGAGAATTATAGCCTGCGGTTCTGCAGGTGACGGAATGAAACACTGCGGCGTTGATTCGTTCAAATAGATTCAGGGGTCCCATGGTCAGCGGATTGGTATGCTCTGAAATAAAGAAAAACAGTGCGCCGATGACCAAAAGACCTGCGGAAATGATCAGCACCAATTTGGTGTGCAGGTAAAGACTACGGGTTCTCCTGTAATCCGCCAGATCTTTCCAAACAATAAACCCAAGACCGCCGGTTATGATGAGCAGCGAAATGGTATAAAGCACAACAGGGTCATCGTTAAACTGTGTGAGACTCCTGTAATTTCCGATGAGGTCAAAGCCAGCATTGCAGAAAGCTGAGATAGAGTGAAAGATTGAAAGGTAAATCCCTCGCATGCCAAATCGCGGTACAAAGCTAAAGGACAGCAGAATGGCACCTGCAAGTTCAAATCCCACAGTTATTTTTATCACACTCCTGATCAGCCTGGTAACATCAGCGAAGCTGTAGCCGCTGGTGGATTCCTGTGCAAGAATTTTTCCGCTCATGCTGATTTTTCTTCCCAGCAATACAGAGAAGAAGGTTGCAAGGGTTACAATCCCAAGACCACCGATTTGAATCAGCAGCAGAATGACAATCTGACCGAACAGGGTCCACTGGGTCAAGGTATCTGCAACAACCAGACCGGTGACACAGGTTGCCGATGTGGCGGTAAAAAAGGCATTCAGCAAGCCAATGCTCCTCCCGTCATTTGATGCGGCAGGCAGGCTTAGCAGAATCGAGCCTGTAACTATAATCAATGCAAAGCTGGATACGACAATTCTCGTTGGAGAAACCGAAGCCAGCAATTTTTTTTTCCTGAATTGCATAAAAATCGTTTCATTCCTTTCTCAATTTAGTCCTCTAATAAATAACGAAGCATCTTTTCGGGGTTTTCCAAAAAACTGCGGGTGAGCTGGTAATGTTCCGTCTGTCGATAGTCTACAGAGGAGATCCCTGTTTGCGTTAGCTCCAGCACCTCTGCGCCGGGAAATGCCATCAGAATCGGGGAGTGGGTGGCGATAATAAATTGAGAACGTTGCTGTACAAGCTCGTGGATCTGAGCGAGAAGTACCAATAAACGGCTGGGGGACAAAGCGGCTTCGGGCTCGTCCAGCAGATAGATCCCATTTCCCCTTAATCGATTCTGCACAAGAGAAAGAAAACTTTCCCCATGTGACTGCTCATGAAGAGATCGATCTCCATAATAACATGAAGCGCCCACATCATCAATATAGCTTGCTGCATTATAAAAGGTTTCTGCTCTGAGAAAGTATCCGTCTTTAGGGTACGCTCTTCGAGCGATGGTCAGATGACGGTACAGTTCCGAGTGGGTAACTTTGGTTGTGAAATTAAAATTGCGGGATCCGCCTTCTGCATTAAATCCATAAGCTACCGCAATGGCTTCTAGCAGCGTTGATTTCCCCGTTCCGTTTTCGCCAACCAAAAATGTGACCTGCTTGGAAAAGTTCAGCGCATCCATTTCAGCCAGATGCCGGACCACCGGCAATTTGCTAAGATAGGAATCCTTTTCAACCGGTGAATTCAGTCGGATACTGCTGATAAAAATCTGTTCCATTCATAGCCCCTTTCTTGTCGTAGCCCTTCTTAAATATGCTATTAGTATAACAAATCTTGTCCAGTAAAGGGATTGTATTAATGTTTTTTTCGCAATAAAATGGAACTAAGAAAGTTGATTGGTTTGATGGAATCTGCAAAGAAGCTTCGGGAAAGGTGGACTGGTTATGAATCAAGACTGTATCATTACATATTCCAAGGTGAAATTTTCACCACTGTGTGCGAGAAAAGAGGATATCGAAATCGCGGACATCGCCCACGCACTGTCTCTGATGTGTCGCGCCAATGGACACATCAAACATTTTTATAGTGTAGCCCAGCATTCTCTGAACTGTCTTCAGGAGGCAAAGGCGAGGAATCTTTCAGAAAAGGTTCAGCTGGCCTGTCTGCTCCATGATGCAAGTGAGGCTTATCTTTCCGATATCACTCGTCCGGTGAAGAGGAGTCTGCCCCAGTACAGAGAATATGAAGCAGTTTTGCAAGCACTTATTTACAGCAGGTTTGGTTTGGAAGATCTGACCGAAAAAGACAATGAAGCAATCTGCTCCATTGATGATGGGGTGCTCTTTGAGGAACTTCTGTACCTGATGGACGAGGAGATCTTTGACCAACGGCCGGGCCTGGTGAGTCTGCCTGATTTGGAGCTGCAGGAATTTTCTGTTGTTGAGCAGGCCTTTCTGCAGAAGTTCGAGGTTCTCTTTCAAGTGAATTAGAAATTGAAATGTACGGAACCTTAAATATTCGGGTTGGTATAGATCTTCTGAAGGTGCTTGGTAAGTTTAACATTTTCGCCGTAATCCACGGCGCAGTCGATGATCGCAGGTACTTTCTGGAGAAATGCGTTTTCCAAAATAGGAATAAGGTCGTCGGCGCTGCTGACCCGATAGCCTTTGCAATGCATGGCTTCAGCCAACCTGACAAAATCAGGATTGGTAAAGGTAACGTGGTGATTTTCTCCGTACTGATCCATTTGCTTCCACTTGATCAAGCCATAAGCGGAATCGTGAAAGATGAGCACAACAAAATTTAGGCCCAGACGAACTGCGGTTTCAAGCTCCTGGGAATTCATCATAAAGCCGCCGTCGCCGGTGACGGTGAGAATCCTTTTTTCGGAATAGAGCAGCTTGGCTGCCACGGCTCCAGGTATGCCGATTCCCATTGATGCAAACCCGTTGGAAATCATGCAGGTATTGGGGCGATAACAGCTGTAAAGGCGGCCGATCCACATCTTGTGTGCGCCCACATCTGAGATCAGAATATCGTCTTCACTCAGGATCTTTCTAACATCCCTCAGAATTCTCTGGGGCTTCATGGGAAAGGAACCGTCAGCTTCACAGCACCTTTGCTCATCGAGAAACATTTCCTTGATTTTCAAAGCATACTCCGGCTCTGCTGTTCTAGTTGTCCTTCTTAAAATACTAAAAAGTGATTCGGCCATATCCCCGACCACCTCTACAGTGCATTGGTAACATTTGTTGGTATGAGCAGGCTGCCTACCGATATGGACAATTCTTTTATCGCCCATATCATTCCACGAGGTTGGTGCGAATTCCACAAGGTCATAGCCCACAGCTACAACCAGATCGGCATGTTCCAGGATCTTATTGGCATAATCTTTTTGCGGGATTCCGATCGTCATCATTGCGTAGGGGCTTCGGGCAGATATGACACCCTTCGCCATCATGGTATTGATAACCGGCAGCTTCAGCCCTTCTGCAAATTGCGTCAGTGCTTCCGATGCACCTGCTCTGGCTACGCCGCTGCCTGCCAGAACCACCGGACATTGGGCACGAAAAATTTCAGCCGCTGCAATTTCTACACTGAGCATATTGGCGTACTCTTTAAAATTTGCGGCGGCTTTGGACAAAGGGAGTTCATGGGGCGGAACCTTCATCTTGGCAACATTGACGGGCAGTTCGATGTGCGTTGCTCCGGGCCGCTCGCTTTCCGCATATTTAAATGCGATGCGTACGATTTCTCCGATGGTTTCCGGTTTCACTACAAGCTTCGTCTTCTTGGTGATGGGCTCAAACATTTTGCTTAAATCGAGAAGCTGATGCGAGGTGATATGCATCTTATCGGTGCTGACTTGTCCTGTAATTGCCACAAGGGGAGCACCGTCGCCCTGGGCATCGGCAACTCCGGTGACCAAGTTTGTTGCCCCGGGACCCAGAGTGGATAGACAAACACCGGCCCTTCCTGTAAGCCGACCATACATATCCGCCATAAACGCTGCGCCTTGTTCGTGGCGGGTGGTTATGAATGTGATGGAAGAGTTTTTTAAGGCCTGCATCAGTCCAAGATTCTCTTCTCCTGGTATTCCGAAAATATATTCTACTCCCTCAGCTTCGAGGCATTTTACCATCAGCTCCGCTGCAGTTGGAAAATTGCTGTCCTGATTGATAACGTACACTCCTTTCCATGAATCGTTATGATTCAAATGTAAGAATCAGTGAATGATAGCCAAGCATATCGAAAATCCACCAAATTAAATCAGCTGGTCTGCATTTTTCTTCTGTTCTGGTGTGTCTCGTATCTTCATCAGTTCTGTATCAATCAAATCCTGAGACCGGTCAATGAGTTCGTAGAGCATTTTGAACTGGTTCTGTGCGGTGTCATATAAATACTGTTCTCTGGGTGACAGGCCGCTATCAGGAATTGTGGCATAAAAATCATCCAGCTGCTGATTCACCCGCTCTTTATATTTATAAAACCATGCTTTCTTTTGAAATAAATTCTCTTTCCGCATAATAAACTCCTTTTACTTCTATTTTATGAGGACGCTGATTCATTTCGTGCGGTGAATACTCCAATCAATCAGCGCTTCCCTGTTTTCTGCTGCACTCATCATCCAGATGCCATCAGGCAAAAGTGAAAGGCAGCTGCAAACTTGAAATAATAATAGTATGAGCAAGTATTAGGAGATAATACCTAACTGAAGCTTCCATTCCAGAATTTTGAGAACTAATTCATCAATGGTTTTTTCAGGGATACGCCCTTCCTTTACAGCGGCCAGAACTGCCGGAATCTGGACGTCGAAATGGGTAGATATCAGTAGATTGTTGCCTGCTGTAACTGCCAGCACCGCTGCTTCTTCCGCACCTATGGCGTCTTCAATGGCCTTCATAGAAAGGTCATCTGTCATAATGACTCCGGTAAAGTTCAGTTGCTGCCTCAGGATTTTGTTCACCTTTGGAGAGAGGGAAGCAGGAAGATTATCGTCCATGGCGGTCACGATATTGTGGGAAACCATGACGCTTCCTGCCCCTGCCTGAATTCCTGATTGAAATGGGAGGAAGTCACGTGTTAAAAAGGACTCATAGCTGCTGTTGTCCACAGCGATGCCCTTATGGGTATCGAGATTGCTGCCGTAGCCCGGAAAATGTTTTAAAACAGAGCCTATTTCACTCTCATTCATTTCCGTTACCACGGTTTCGACATATCGTGCAGTTTCTACAGCAGACGTTCCAAAGGTACGATCATAAATATAATCTGAAGGGTTGTCTGCAACATCGCATACGGGTGCAAGATTTACATTGAATCCCAGACCTTTTAAAAGCGCTGACTTCTCCTTTGTATCCGAGGTAATTAGGCCAAATCCCCCTTGGGCATAGAGCGCTTGAGGGGAAGGAAAGGGGGATTCCCGAAATTCAGAGTATTTGCTTACGCGAACGATACTTCCCCCTTCTTCATCAACACCTATGAAAAGACCGATGGGAGAGGCCGCCTGATAACCTTGAATGATTTCTGTAAGCGATTCTTTTGTCTGCCCTTTGATATCTGCTCCAAAGAGAATAAAACCTGCCGGATGAAATTGGGCAATATCAGCAGTCGCTGTATCTTTTCTGCAACGGATAAAAAACATCTGACCGACCTTTTCCTCCAGTGTCATTCCCTCCAATATCGTCTGGGCCCGGTCTGCATAGGATGGAATATCCTCTGCTCCTTCTTCGCTTTCGGGTTGCTCCTGCGCATCGTTGCCCGTATTTTCCGCAGATTTGCCGCCGTTATTAACACATGCTGAAAGAGTCCACCCCACAAAGAGCAGCAGTGCGATGGACATCATTCTTATAAATCTCCCCTTCATAATCCCTTCATCCCTTTCATTCTTTTCATCCCCCTTATGTCCCTTATCCCATTCATTCGAATCATCCCTTTCATTTCCATTATCCCTTCGTGAGAACATGTTACACTTACTTGGTTGTCAATTTAATTTCCAGAGCGTCATAATGATTTCTGAGCCGTCCGCGGTATTGTCGACATAGGAAGCCAGCCAAAGTTCATCGTCCATGAGATAGAAGGAGTAGTTCGTGTTCTTATTATCCCCGGTAAAAATGTTATACCGATACTTCTCTTTATAGTTCTCAATGGATATTTTCTGAAACGTAGATTTCACGAAATCAGCCGCCATTTGCTCTGTGAATTCTGACTTGACGTAGATCGGATCTGCAATTTTATAGTAATTGTTTTCGTTTGGGTTGTCGATGGAGAATTGATCTGTCCCAATGATGCATTGTGCATCTTTCATCCTGCTTTCAGCATAGTCCAAGGTGGCGGAACTCAAAGGAGACAGATAAAGAAGCGTCTCAAACCGATACGTTGCTTCCGCCCATTGGCTTTCTCCGAAAAAAGGATCTGCGGATGCAGCCTGACTCCACCAATCGGCATCGGGAGCCCCTCCTGTCATGAGACCTTCAACGTACCAGCCAAGCGCATCCTTTGAAAGCCAGAGCCAGCGCGGTGAGCTACCGGTTTCAAAAGCAGAACTCCCGCCTTCATCAATCATTAGCTCCAGCTCATAAGATGCCTTATTCTGGCGGACATCCTGTGTGACAACACGAACTTCACTGATCTTTATTGTGTCCCAGATGATCTGACCGTAAGGGTCCAGTGTGGCTGAGGGGGTTATGGACAGAATCGTGCGGTAGTCGCTTTCCATCAGAGCATTGAGATATACTTCTAGTGCTTCCTCTGCAGATGGAGCATGGTAGCTGTATCTCTCATAATCGCTGAGCAATTCATCTGCTCGAATCACGACGGTTTTTCCGTCCTCCTTGCCAAAATGAAGGACTTCCTTTTGTTCATAGATACCTTGTGAGCTGTCAGTTAACGTGTAGCTGATTTCTGCTATGTCTCTGTCGACAGTTACCTTATAATCTGTAACCCATGGACTGGAAACGCCGATATTAAAATTCCATGGTTCGTTTCTTTCCTTTTGCTCTTTGATAAATTGCTTTTTCATTTCAGCCGACATCATTTCATATCGAGGCTCGCCATCGCGGGTTTTCAGGGCTTCTGCCCATGCTTCCGCCATGATATGAAGCTCCTGCTGGCTGAAAGAGGGCGCAGTGGTTTGACCTTCCAAGGCAGATTCTGTTTTTGGATCTGT
>JAQSXD010000426.1 GCA_029266295.1 Bacillota bacterium
AAGTCTTCTCAACCCTCTGCGAATAATCAGCGGGCAGCTCTGAGAAAGCTTGTTCCAACTGATGAGATGTCATCGTCTCGATTCCTTTTCCGATTTTTTCGGAACAATCCAACGTGATCATGGTATAGCCGCAGTCCAGGGCTTCCTTGATATCGCTTGTTTGCTTCAGGTGGTCTCCGTCAGCACCGAAACCGCCTTGATAACCTTCCTGAAATACAGCGAAACTTACATCATCAAGAACCTGTTCATAGGTTCGTCCTGTCAAATCCAGTTCTCGTTTGCTTTGCTGAGCCAAAACTGGTCTTGCGGAGCTTCCCTCAAAGCAGCGGATATGACCAGGTGTAGCAATTCCAAGACGATCTCCCAAACCAAAGGTTGCAATCTTACGCCCGAAGGCAGACGGCCTGGTGTATGGCAGAAATTGATTCAGCACCAACCTGTTACCATGACTGAGGGGACAAATCTTTAATACAGGTGACAGGAGTTCACCATGAAGGCGGGAGGCGAACAGGCCGTCTCCCAATGCGAGAAGCTTTTTCTCACCGGCAATTTTACACAGGATGATCTGGTCTCCTTCAATTTGCTTGTAAGAAGCGGGATACGCTATGATGCTTTTCGGGTCAACCGAGAAAAAGCGGCTTATAGTCTCTCTGTATTCTGATATCATGGCCGGGTCTTCACCTCCCTGGAACTTGTTACGATTAGTCAATGGGGAACTGGAGCATTACTTTGAACGCAGTATCCTTTTCATTGATCGCGGTATCCATTGCTTCGTGGAGCTTATCAAAGCTGAAATAGTGGGTATTCAAAGCATCAAAATCGTACTTATCCTTGATGGCACTCATGAAACGGATGGTTCTCTGACCGAAGTCTTTTGTCCCTCCGGAACCGTTGATCTTCAGGGTTTTCCAGATGGTCCAGCCCAGTTCTACCGGAACTTTTCTGCCGATGGAGTGCCCAATGAGATGAATTCTGCAGCTATGGCCGGCAATATCAAAGATAGATGCGATGGCATTGTCGTTGCCGGATGCTTCTGCAATCACGGAAGGGCCGCTGCCGTTTGTGAGCTTATCGATTTGTTCTTTTAAATTGCCTGCTGTAGGATCAACAACATAGTCTGCTCCATATTTCAGTGCCAATTCTCTTCTGGATGGAATCGGATCTACAACGATTACGGTAGCACCGGAGGTCTTTGCAGCCATGGTAGCTGAAATTCCCACAGGTCCGACTCCGAAGATCACTGCTGTATCGGATGCATCGATGTAACCGCCGTTGCCCCAAAGTCCGAAATATCCGATGGAGAAGGTTTCAACCCAAGCACCCATGGCATAGGACCAGTCGTCTGGAATTTGGTGAACGTACTGTTCTTCCACGATCATGTATTCACCCATTCCTCCTGGGGAGTCTGGGCGGAAGCCGATTTCTCTCATGTTCAGGCATGCAGAGGGCATTAAACCGTCTTTGCAGTTCTGGCATACGCCGCAGGCCATGACACAGTCGCCTGTAACCTTCATGCCGGCTTTCAGTGTGGATACACCGGAACCAACTTCAACGATTTTGCCACCCCATTCGTGTCCGGGAGTATAAGGAGCGATATCATATCGTCCTTCGGCGGATTTGCCTTCAAAACATTCTACGTCGGAGCCGCAGATGCCGCAGGCACCTACCTGGATCAGGACTTGATTGGGTTTCAGAGGAGCAAGTTCAACTTCCTCTATCCGAAGATCATGTGGCTTATGCAGAAAAGCAGTCTTGGATTTCATTTTTTTATCTCCTTTATATATGATATATTTGGATTTTCTATAGTCTTTCGAAGATTCCGATTCTTGGAAGCTCGTCTACGGATTTCCAACCTTCGCTAAGTGGCTCTCTCAGGAATGGTTCCATATCTTCCGGCTTACGCAGTGTGATCTGATCTACTGGCGGAACGGTTCCGGCTGGGTATGCTTCAAGAATTTCGTCATGAAGCAGTGTCAGGTATTTCAGGATTGCAGCAATCGGTCTCTTAGCCTTGTCTGCTGTAGCCTGCGAAGGCTTTCCTACGATACCTTCGGGAGTGGCTGCTCTTTCAATCGCTGCATGGCCTTCTCCTTCGGACCATCTGCAGGGTCTTCTATAAGGATCAACGGATTTGTCCATATGACCGTCAGGAAGAAGGGCTTTTCCGTCTGCATCCTGTACAACGTTCATGTCGATCATTTCCTTGAACATCAGCAGAGCAACTGCGGTTTCTGCTTCATCAGCATGGATGAAGTTGGTCTCAAGGCTGTTCTTGCGGTTTGTGGGATAGAAGAATTCTCTGACCGCTCTGTGCCATTCGATGACTCTGAAGATACCTGGAAGCTGATATCTTTTACAGAATTCGTGTATTGCTGATTCCAGCATCCAAAGATGTCCGTGGTTATTCACGAAGATGATCTTTCTGTAGCCATCGTTCCAAAGACCAAGCATGCAGTAGATCAATGATTCTTTAACAACCTCTTCCGGCATGATGACCGTTCCGGGCATTCCGATGTGGTGATAAGGATGACCGCCATAGTTCAGCGGTGTGAAGGCAAGGTTCACTTCATGCCCCTGCTTAGCAGTGAATCTTCTTACGCCTTCAAGGATCTGCGTACACATAAAGGTATCCAGTCCGGTGTTGGCGTGCATACCGTGATTTTCAGTACATCCGATTGGTACAAACACGATGTCATTTTTTCTTCTTTTTTCGATCTGTGTTGCGCGGGGTGTATTCTGAATATAGGTTCCGGCGACACCAAGCTCAGAAGGGGATGGGATTCCATACTCCTCAAGGATTGCATCGATCTCTTCTTCTGAAGCATCCCAGATTTGTTTCTTCATCTGGCCGACTGCATTATCACCCTCAAACATGATGTTCGGGTCTTCAGTAAATAACCATTTTTTTTCAGGTACCATTTTGTTTTCCTCCGTTATTCTTGATGTGTTAACTTAATTCTGCGATTGAATCATTTGGCAATGGAAATGGCAGAAAACGTATTCTCATTTTGAGCTGAAAAACGTTTTTCTGTTTACCCAGATTATATTATCAATCATTAAAATTGTCAACAGAAAAAAAGAAAAAATGCATGAAAAAAAGAAAAAGATACAAAATAAGAATTGTGAAAGAAATGTCATGATGCAGCAAGGATATTAATTAGTATGCGTATTTTTTTACTATTGACAAATCAACTATAAGATGGTAGTATCAACCTTAGCAAGCGTTTTCGTAAAACGCCTGAGGTACTTCTCTGTTATTAGCAGTTTGAGCTGTTAATATAAAGGATTATTC
>JAQSXD010000427.1 GCA_029266295.1 Bacillota bacterium
CGGCATCCCGCTTCAGATCATGTACATGGGTAACGTAACACCCGGAGGAGCCGTTGCCTGGGACTTATCTTATGCTACTTATATCGGCGTTTCCGGTGCGATCGTATTCGGCAGCGGGCTTGACGCAGCACAGGTTATCGGTCTTGCAGTGGTATTTGCAGGGATCGGCGGCCTTGTGGGTCAGATCATGTGGAACATATCCTATGCGCTGAATCTGCCTCTGAACCGTGTTGCACAAAGATATGCAGAAGAGGGTGCCACAGGGAAAATGTTTATTCCCAATGTGGTTATGGGCCAGGCAATCGGTTTTGCCTGCCGGTTTATCCCAGCAATCATTGTACTTACTTCCATGACAGCAGCTTCTGCTCAAGCAGATTTCGCCGCGATTATCCCGGGCTGGGTTACAACCGTACTGGGCGTATTCGGAGGCATGATGGCATCTCTCGGTATGGGAATCATCTTATCCTTCCTGCTCAAGAAGAAGTATCATATCGTAATTTTCCTCGCGGGATTTGTTCTGGTAACATACTTTAATCTCTCCACCATGGCCGTAGCGGTTGTGGCGATTATAACGGCTATTTTGTATTATGTAGCGAATTCCAGCTTGGATTCCAGGAAAGGAGTGGCGTAACGATGGCTAAGAAACTCAATCCAAAGACACTGAAAAAATCATGGCGGAGCTGGTTCTTCTGGCATGGATGCTCCCAGCAGGCGGAAAGCATGCTCGGTATGGCATTTGCACAGTCCATGTCTCCTGTCATCGAAGAACTCTATGATACAAAAGAAGAAAAGGCAGAGGCTCTGAAGCGGCATGTAACACTCTTTAATACCGAGCAGCAGGTAGGGTCTATCTGTAACGGCGTTATCTGCGGTCTTGAAGAGGCCAATTCCAATAAGCAATGTACTCCAGAGCTCATCAGCAGCGTCAAGGTTGCATTGATCGGACCAACATCCGCAATCGGTGATTCCCTGTGGGTTGCGACCTTTATTCCAATCCTGCTGACCATCTGTCTTTCCATCTCTCAGGCGTCTCCGGCCACATCATGGCTTGGCCCCCTGATTTATATGGTTGTTTACCCAATCGGAACTGCAATTTTAAGCTGGAATCTGTTCAAGCTGGGATATAAGTCCGGAATTGAGGGAATGCACGGGTTCATGTCAACGGGCAAGCTGGATACCCTTACGGATACCATGACCGTTCTGGGACTCACCGTTGTCGGTGCGCTGACCGCTTCCTTCGTAACAGTTTCCATTCCTTTCAAAATTGTGAAGGATGTATTTGATGCGACGCAGGGTGTTGTTCTTGAGGATCAGGTTCTCTTTGAAGCTGATAAGATGCTGAACTCGATCTTCCCACATCTTGTTCCGCTGCTGCTGACCCTTGGAATCTATTATCTGTATTCCAAGAAAAAGTGGTCGCCCCTTAAGCTCATGGGATTAATCCTTGCAGCAGCTGGCGTACTTACCTTTATCGGATATTCCACTGGATTCTATGCTTAGTATTCAGGGAAGCGCTGCTTTATTTCAGGCACGCATCTAACTGGGGTATCTCGTATTAAATCAATACTTCCTTAACCAGAAATCAAAACGAAATAAAGCGGGGGATCTCGGCAGATTTCTGCTCAATGACAGGTTGCTGAACTCCTCCGCTGATTCAAATCGGAGGACAGAATGAAACGAATGATCGTTGTCGGACACGGTGGCTATGCCGAAGGTGTCAGACTGAACATGGAAATGATCGCCGGCGTTCCGGAACGAATGTATTTTTTCGACCTGAGAAAGGGCGACGATCTGGCTGAACTTGAAAATCGAATCAAAGCACTGCTGGAAAGCTTTGAGAATGACGAAGTAATTTTTGCCTGCGATCTTCTCGGCGCATCTCCTTTCCGCGTGGCTGCGATGCAGTGTGCTGAGCATCCCGGAAAGTATTATGCTGTTGCAGGTTTAAATACCATGGCGTTTCTTGAGACGAGCATGAATCTGGACAGCGAACTCTCCATTGAAGAATTGGCAAACCTTTCGGTGGAAACAGCAAAGACTGCAATCGCAAGATTTCCAGAATAACAGAGCGCTCTTAGGGAATAAGACTATGAAGGCCCAATGAGAAAAGACGGAGCAATCCGATAGATAACGAAGGAAAATCAAGGAGGAATCGACATGTATTCAGAAAATATTATCGTTCAGAATAAGACAGGGCTTCACGCAAGACCTGCTGCAACCTTTGTTCAGACTGCGGCGAAGTTTCAATCCAATGTTACCATCGAGAAGGATTCGAAAAAAGCCAACGCAAAATCCATGCTTGCAGTGCTGGCGCTCGGTGTTTCCAAGGATGCGGAAATCAGAATTACAGCAGAGGGTGAAGACGAAAATCATGCAGTAAAGACACTGAAAGAGCTGGTCGAATCAAAATTCGGTGAAGAATAGGAATTCTCGTCAGAATGTGGTAAAATAATAGCAGAAATACTTGCAATTGCGATTATTTTTACGGATCGAGTGCCCTGCGAGGGTAAAACATCACACGTAAGTATGTTAATGTAGTAGGAGTAGGTGTATGGAACATAAAGTTGCAAAGTACATTCAGATCAAGGAAGATATCATCGGGGATATTAAATCGGGACTTTTGCAGCCTGGCGACAAAGTGGACAGCGAGTCTGCCCTGAAAAAAAAGTACAATGTATCCACCATCACGGTAAGGAAAGCCTTCAATGATTTGATCAGTGAAGGATATCTTATGGGTGTTCAGGGCGTTGGTACCTTTGTAACTAAGAAGCAGATGACTCGTGGACTGACTTCCATCAGCTTCAGCGATGAACTGCTCCAGCAGGGTTATCAGATCGGAATGCTTGTGGATCTCATTGAAGAGGTGCGAAACCCCAGTGTTGCGGAAAAATTAGAGATTCCTGCCGATCAATCTATGATCTGTGTACGAAGAGTGAGGCTTGCCAATGATGAACCCATTGCCTATCAAAGCTCCTTTGTGGACAGCAGAATTTTGAGTATGGAACAGGCAGAGCACATTCGCGAAAATGCTTCCTTCTATAAAACCTTAAAGGACGCAAAAATTTTCCCCGTTTGGGCCAGTGAAAATTATTCTGTCAAACAGGTTACTGATGGCAGGATTGCAAAGCTTATGAATATGAAGAAGAACACCGACACCTTTTTTGTCAAGCGGCTCGCCTTCGATGAATTTGACAAAGTCATCGAGTATGCAGAGACACATTTCAATAAGGACTGGTATTCTGTAACCATAAATATCAAGATCTAGTCTAAAAATCTTA
>JAQSXD010000032.1 GCA_029266295.1 Bacillota bacterium
ATCAATTCTCTCTGTTTCAGAATCCACTTTGTAAGGAACGAAATTGAAATATTTACCCGACATGTTTACGGGACTTCCATGGGTGAGATGTCCTCCATTGGATAAATCCATGCCCAATACGGTATCACCGGGTTCCAACAACGAAAAGTATACCGCAATGTTAGCGCTGGAGCCGGAGTGGGGTTGAACATTGGCATATTCTGCTTTAAAAAGTTCCTTGGCACGTTCAATGGCTAAATTTTCTGCCTCGTCAACGTGTTCACAGCCTCCGTAATATCTCTTTCCCGGATAGCCCTCCGCATATTTATTGGTCAGCGCACTTCCGCATGCTTCCATCACTGCGCTGCTAGTAAAATTCTCTGATGCAATCAGCTCGATTTTATTCTCCTGCCTGGCCATTTCTCTACGGATCACGGCACTGATTTCAGGATCGACTTTATCCATATTATTAAAATACATTTGCGTTCCCCTTTCGTCATAATGGTAACATTATATAAAAATTTTCTATGATTATCAAGTTTTTTTATACGAAAAAAACTGCGACTTTCGCCGCAGTTCATTCTCTGAAAATGCCTCACCGGTAAGGATGGTAAATGAGGCATCTTCTTTATGGAAAACTCCTCCGCTTTAATGGGCCATAAAGCGAGTGAGAAACTCCTTCGTTCTTTCTTCTCTCGGTCTTGTAAATAATACTTCCGGCCGTTCATCTTCAACGATAACGCCTTGATCCATAAACACGGTTCTGGTTGAAACATCCCGGGCAAAAGCCATCTCGTGTGTTACGATAATCATTGTAAGTCCTTCCTTCGCAAGCGCTCTCATAACATCCAAAACCTCTCCGACCATTTCTGGATCCAATGCGCTGGTCGGCTCATCAAAAAGTAATACTTCAGGCTCCATGGACAATGCTCTGGCGATGGCGACCCTTTGCTGCTGCCCTCCCGATAGTTGATGAGGCTTTGCATTGATGTAAGGCCCCATTCCCACCTTCATAAGGTACTTGATGGAGCGTGCTCTCGCCTCATTCTTCTGCAGCTTTAATATCTTTCGCAGCCCAAGCATGCAGTTATCCAAAACTGTCAGGTTGGAAAAGAGATTAAACTGCTGGAACACCATTCCGACTTTTGAACGATAGTCCGCAGTATGAGCCCCCGTTGCAGGTATGTTCTTTCCCCTATGCAAAACAAGACCGCTGCTGGGTGTCTCAAGCATGTTGATACACCGCAGGAGGGTTGACTTTCCTGAACCAGAGGCTCCTATGATGCAGATCACATCTCTTGGATAAGTTTTAAAATCGATGTCCAGCAGAACCCGATTATCTCCGAATTTTTTACCCAGATGCTGGATTTCCAAAATCGGTTCTATTTCCGGAAAACCATCGACACTTCTTCCTTTTATGAAATCTTGGTGATTTTCTATTGCTTCCATATTCATCTCATCTCCTTCTTTCTAGGCCTTTTTTCAGATCAATGACTGCGGAGCCGTTGCCGTAGGTATCATCCATAAAGTCGGTAACCAGCTGATAACTCCTCGGCCCCTGGAGCTTTTTTTCCAACAGTCGGAGTAGCCTTGACAGCGTAAATGTCATGAACAGATAAATCACACATGCGATGAGGAAGGGTTCGAAGAACCGCCAATAAGTTCCCGTTACAGATTTTGTAGTAAAAAACAATTCACTGCATGCAATTACATTGAGCACAGAGGTATCTTTTATATTAATGATGAGATTGTTTCCGATTTGGGGTAGAATGTTCAGCAAAGCCTGAGGGAGTATAATGTTGACCATCGTTGCCGTATGCCGAAATCCCAATGCTTTAGCGGCCTCGATCTGCCCACTGCTTACGGACATGATCCCGCCACGAACCGTTTCTGCCATATATGCGCCGGTATTGACCGATACAACGATATATCCGGCCAAAATGGGATTTAGGTTGAGCCCAAACAAGGCATCTGAACCATAATAAACCACCATCGCCTGAACCATCATAGGAGTTCCGCGGAACACTTCCACATACACCGCCAGAAGAATATTAACAATTTTCAGAGTGATTCGTTTCCATAAGGGATCTGATTTCCCCAGTTCAATGGTCTGAATCATGCCGACGACAAACCCGATGATGCATCCGATCAAGGTACTGATGACAGCAATCTGAAGGGTTAGGATTGCGCCTTTTGCAAAAGCCGACCCATATTGATCCAAGAATAGCAGGATCCATTCCCATGAATTTTGCGGTGTTGAAGGGCCCATACGTTCAACACTCCTTTCGTAATTCTAAGTATAAGTAACTTCGTGTATTAAGGAATCGCTGATTCAATAGAGTATGCGCAGATGGTCGAGGACAATAAACGATCAGATATGCACTTGGAATGAATCAGCGTTTCCCTAAAGGTTTAGTTTGATAAAGGCTGTACCGCAGCCGCTTCCGACATCATAGCGTCCCTGTCTTCTGGGGTAATCTTTGATATGAAAGAATTCACTTCATCAAGCAGTGCAGTATTTCCTTTTTTAATCCCGATTCCCATATCGACATCTCCAGGTTCCACCGCAAAATCCCCCTCAGAAAGATCTAAGATCACGATATCCGGATTGGACAGCTGTGCAGAAACTGCTGTCGGCATGTCGACAACCACAGCGTCGGATTTTCCCGATGTTACAGAAAGAATAACGGCTGTCACGTCAGCAAGAGCAGGGGTAATTTCAGCATCAGTTATCTGTGGAAGCATGTCATACCAGTTAGTACTCATCTGCGTTGTTACTTTGGCACCAGCAAGATCCGCCAAAGAATGAGCATTTTCATACGGATTTCCTTTCATCGTGATTGCAACGATATCCGCACTGTAATATACATCTGAAAAATCGATCGACAGTTTTCTCTCATCCGTCATGCACATACCCGCAACAATCGCGTCGATTTTATCTGTCTGAAGTGCCGGGATCAATCCGTCCCATTCGGTTTTATGTATCTGGAGTTCGTACCCCAATTCCTCTGCTAGTTTTTTTGCTACGATTACGTCATACCCATTTGCATATTGCCCCTCTGCCCCATAAATGGGTACGGCGCCGTTGGAATCGTCAGACTGTGTCCAGTCAAAGGGTGCATAGTTGCATTCCATACCGACTCTCAGTACCTTTTGAGCGCCCGCATCTTCTTGTTCCTCTCCGCTGCCGGAGCCAGAGGTTCCACATGCAATCAGCCCAAAACAGACTGTCCCCGTTAAGAAAATCAATAAAATAATAGAAATTGCTTTTTTCATGGCTGCTACCTTCTTTCATCCTCATTACTTTTATTTGACGCAGGCCAATGTCGAGCCATTCCGTTTCGACATTTAACAGTGTGTCACTGACTAAAAAAAAGACGCCAACCGTATTACGGCTGACATCTTTGTCAATAAATATTGAATTCATTATAGGGATTCTCTATTGACTTGTCAATACTTTTCTGAATATTTTGTCTTTGGCAATCTATGCTGGTATCTGAGCCTCGAACCCACTGCTATAAAAGATCAGACAGCAATCTGAAAACCGACTCTTTAAACTTAATCATCGGCGGCCTGCTTCGGTAGAGATGCTTGGTTAATTCATGAGAATGCATCATATCCGTTTCAAATATTGCTTCCAGTTTGTAAACCTCTGCTGCATCATAAATAAAAGCATTGGCTTCAAAATTGAGTCTAAAGCTCCGAATGTCAAAATTTGCCGAACCAATGGAAGCAATCTCTCCATCAACACAAACAGTTTTCGCATGGAGAAAGCCATTGTCATAAATATAAATTTTCGCACCCAGATTCAGAAGGATCCCCACATAAGAGTAGGTGGCCCAGTAAACAAACATGTGATCCGGCATGCACGGGATCATGATTCTTACGTCCACACCGGACAGTACAGCCATTTTCAGGCTTTCAAGAATACTGGCATCCGGCACAAAATATGGAGTTTGGATATAAATGTTTTTCTTTGCCGAAGAGATCATCTTCAGATATCCCTGCTTGATTTCTTCCTTGGACGAATCAGGGCCGCACGAAACAATCTGAATTCCTGTAGTTCCCGCCTGAAAGGGTTCATCATAATAAGCTTGCGAAAGCACCAGTTTTTCCTTGGATGCAAATCTCCAGTCAAGGATGAATCTAGCATTCATGTCCTGAACACAGGAGCCCATGAGACGCAAATGGGTATCTCTCCAGAAACCAAACTTTTTCTTTTTTCCCACATATTCATTCCCTACATTGAAGCCGCCCAGATAACCCACTGCACCGTCAATTACAACTAATTTTCTGTGATTTCTATAATTTAGTTTTAAGTTCAGATATTTGAACATAGGCGGGAAGAAGTAAGCGTACTGCCCGCCCGCCTCCTTAAAAGGTTCCAGGTGTTTTTTTGAAATCTGTCTGCTTCCCATGGCATCGATCAGGAATCTTACTTCAATCCCCTCTCTTGCTTTTGCCGTCAGTACATCGATGAGAAGACGGCCCATGCTATCGTTCTTTACGATGAAATACATGATGTTGATGGATTGCTTTGCATTTCGTATATCCTTCAGCAGGCTGGAAAACTTGTGATTCCCATCAGTCAGAACCGTGATTTTATTGTCCTGTGTGAAAAAGGACTCGCTGTAGCTTTGATGAAGCCGGATCATATCCTGCCATTTCTTTGATTCAGGATTTGAAAATATAAATTCATTGCGCTTGATGGCTGTGACTTGCTCATTCAAAGACGCATTAATGATAGCTTCTTCATATTTGGTCATCCTGAAGATTCTCTGCCGTGCGATATTTTGTGAAAACAAAAAATAAAAAATGATCCCTGCCGCAGGAACGAGAAATAAAATCATGATCCAGGCCAGAGTAGCAGAGGGGTTTTTCCTTTCCAAAAATATAATCGTGAGTGCGATGATAAAGTTGATCAGGAAAAGCCCCGTTATTAATGCAGACATGTCTAAAAATGCAAAAGAGAACATAAATCCTCAACTCTTCCGTATGGTTCGCTTGAAACCTGATTGGATTCATTAAGTTTCATAGAAAAAATACCGAATTCCATCCGAAAACATTCAGACGATCTTCTCTAATCGGAACGTTTAAAGAGTAATCAGAGCGTCCAGCTTTTCTTCGAGAACGTTCTGTGGCAATGCTCCGGAAATACGTTCCTTTACCTCACCGTCTTTGATGAAGAATAAAGTAGGGATGCTCATAACTTTGTTTGCAATTGCCAGCTTGCGCTGCTCGTCTATATTGATTTTGCAGATTTTGGCTTTGCCTTCATATTTTGTGGCTAATTCTTCAATAACAGGTCCAATCATTTTACAGGGACCACACCAGTCTGCATAAAAGTCAACAAGAACAGGAACATCAGCTCCCATCGCTTCGCTTTCATAGTTTTCGTCCGTTAGATAAACAATGTCCTTCATAAAATACCTCCATATCATTACCATTACTGGCAGGATGAATAAATTGATTTAATTATAGTCTTGGTTCCGCAGAGAGAATCCGCTTACAGCCTCGGTTCAGCAGGAGCAACTCGTTTTGTGATCGTCACTGAATATTCCGGCTTAAAGCTCCGTTTATACCTTACGTTAACGGAAATGGATACAGCAAGTAGAAGAAACGCAAAGACAACAGCGAAGCCGCCTCCGTTCATACCCGGAAATAGCATTCCTCCAAGGAGTAAACCTGCGAAAAATGATGTAACAGGTAGCACGTAACCCACAAGGAACTCTTTGAAAGAAAACTTTTTGATTACGTTTACATCTACCATGTCCCCCTTTTGGGCTCCCACGGGATTTAACGCATTTACGACAGAACCGGGATGCATATGCTTATTGCAAGAACCACAACCGGAACACTTTTTATGCTTATACAGCATCACTTTTACCGTGTTCTGATCGACTACATCCAGGACATCAGCCATTTTTTTCATAAAATTCCCCTCGTTCACTTGTACCAGAACCGCAACGAAACTTACGGCAGTTATAACTTATCTTGATCCTTATTGTATTAATTATACCACCGGACAAGAGCGATAAACAATGTTTTTCATCTGCTCATCATACCCTGACTACGATCAGGCAAATTCTCCGCTAATGGAAAATCACAAGATTATCACAGCCAATTTCAGAAAAAGGCAGGTTCAGGTTCATATCATAAGTACTTCCATCCTCATTGATCTGTGTGATGGGAATATAAATTTCATCAGACGATAAATTAAAACCTTGGATCTTATCATAGATCTCTTCGGCGATATTTGCATTGATTCCTTCTCCATATGCATCCTTGATCGCCTGAAGCACCAGCGGTTTATAGTCAAATCCGTCCCGAAATACATCTTTTAATTCTAACGGTTTAAAGGTGTCGGCATCATAACAATCGTAATCCATCTTTTGTAAAAACCGCTCCATCAAATAGAAATTCATACTGCTCGTAACATTGACATACCTCCCATATTGATAACTGCCTAAATAGATCTCACAGGAGCCCTCCTTGCCGTCATTGCCATTCGGCCCGGCAAAAGCTTCATAGGCGGCGCTAATTCGATCCAGTTCCTGCGGATCGGTTTCGAGCATTTCTCTTAGTTTTTTCTGCATCGCTTCCGGCAATGATGCAGAATATCTCCAGGAACGAGTTACACTGACATTTCCCACCTGGAATGATTCATCACCGGAGACTTCATTCACTCTGCCCTTGCCGATCAGGGATTTGATAGTCGGTCCCGCCGATGTGTAAATCTTCTGTGTCGAACCTTCTTTATAAAACCGCTTGGTAACAGAGAGCACATCACCCAGCTCGCTAAAGTTTACGATCGTTGCAGCAGCAGCGCATTGGGTGTCAAACTGCGGAGTTCGGTAGTCAAATACAAGGGCTAAACCATAGGGATAGATACCGAATTTCTGATCCCCGGAAAGCCCTTTAAATGCCTCTACCAGCTTTATATTTCCACTGAACATCCTGGGATAATAACCCTCCGAATCTGCGCCGGATTCGGAAAGATAACCGCTCATATAATCATTGACGAGTTCTGACGGATTCACGTTGTCACAGAACAGATCAGCCAGTTTAAATTCTTCTCCGGTATTCAGGTCAAAGTTCAGCGTTTCCATTTCGGAGACATAACGTGCAGTATCATAAAATGCCTTGTCATCGGAATTCCCCTGGGCTCCATTTGGCTGCCAGACAGCACTTTTTTCGAGCATAACAGAAAGAATATTGTTAAAGTTTCCTAAAGTATTTGTATAAATCTGTTCAGAAGCTACTGTATAACCATCCGGCACGCGAACTTTTACCCCTCGGTATGGAGGCAGATCCTGAACCCGCAACTGGTCATAGACTGATTTAATTTTATCATTGATCTTCTTTTGCACCTCAAGATCCTGAAGACCGCTGATCTTTAGATAAGTATAGTCATATTCTTTGCCGTCCCCTTCCTTTACTTCCTCTATGGTCAGCGGGTTGCTCACGATATAATTGCTTTCTAGCGGAGCATTGATCCCAGTGGCAAGCGTGGTCCGTTTCCAGCTTTCTTCTCCCCCTTGGAGAGAGGTGTTCTCCGGTTTCATCCCGCAGCCCCAGAATGCAAAGGTGAGGCATAAGCTCAGCGCAAGAACTCCTGCAACGCTCCTAATTCTTGCCCAATCGAACATAACCGACCTCCTCAGCAATTCGCTGCCCCTCGTCACTAAGAATCCATTTGAGCAGCCTTTTGGCATTGCTTCCTTTCGGCTCATCAGCGCGCAGCACTGCATAATACGCAGTGCGCACAGGATAGCTCCCATCACTTATGGTCGTCTTATCGGGATATACTCCATCTACTTCAAGCAGCTTCACGTTCTTATTCTGCCACATATCGGTCACATAATAATAATAGGAGTATCCTATGGCTTCTTCTTCATTGTTGTAAACCGCTACCTGATCTACGAGCATGCCCATCTCTGCTACAACCTGCTCCATGGGCGGACTCATGAGTTTCTCACCGTTCATGACAAGGTCCAGCATGCCAGTCTGACTGCCTGAGTTCTCTGGTCTTTGATAGGCAATAATCTCTTTGCTGCTGCCGCCGACCTCACTCCAGTTGGTGGTTTTTCCTGTATAAATATCTTTAATTTGCTGTAGCGTAAGCCCCTTGATCAGATTCTCCGAATTTGTCAAAAATACGAAGCCTTCACTGACCACAGGTACAACGGAAAGCTCAACATTTTTTTCACGAGCATAGGAAAGCTCCTCTTCGGAAGGAGATGTGACAAAGATAATATCCGCCTTCCCATCAATGAGATTCACATATGCTTCATGAGTTTTATTATGCTCAACATATTGTCTCGCCTCTTCCAGGTCCACACCCATAACCGCTGCAGCAAAAGCTTCGGAGAGCGGAATGGTGGCGGTAGAGCCATCTACTCTGGGATAATCCTTGGCTTCAAGATGGAGACGATTCTTTCCCATGAAACCGGAAGCATCTCCAATCCCCCCTTGACCACAGCCACTTATCATTGTCACTGCCATCACAGTCAGCACTGTCAACAGCAGAATGATAGGCAATTTTCTTACATTCATTCTCTATTCCCCCTTTGATCTCACAAACAGCCATTTTGCCCGTTATTCTCTTGAGGGCTTTTCAAAGCTGTATTCTTTCCTGCTACATTCTACCATTTTTAGATATTTGAAGTCAAAGGAAACAAAGCAAGCTCCGGGGAAACCGGAGCTTGCTTCATAATGTTTATTCATTTTTTATAACATTCCGACCTGTTAGAGGAAACAGGTACAGTTTTTAGAAATTGATTCTATTGTATTTAAAGCCATTTGGAATCGCCGGACTGATTCTCGTAACCCGGATGATTGTCAAACCGCACAACACCGACTTGGACTTTTCCTTCCACCGCTTCCGTTACCTTGGCATGTCCGATGGTTCCAAAACCGCCGCACAGCTCAATCAATATGACACCTTCCTCGTCAGCAAGTTTCTTGGCTTCTTTACAGGCCATGTCATAGCCTGAGACACCGACCATAATCATCATTCCCTGACCGAGATCCATCTCCGTCCTTCTGACTTCTGTAATACTTGCACTTACAAACATAAAAACTACTTTTCTCATAATTACTTCCCTCTTTCCTTCTCTAGCGGAGCATTGACATTGATCGACAAAGCATGGCACAACAACTTGTCAACCAATGCGACCGATAATCAATTTATTTTTCTGTCTGACTGTGCGACAGATTTATTTATCCCTGTCTTTACCGGGACTTTTCCTCTTTAGAGAAATGAAAATACCAACGGTACAGACACAGGTAAACACAATGAATGAAAGGTGCATTGTCTGAATCAGCAACCCCGGATCTGCTTCTGCAAGGGTAACTTCCCCCATTTGTTTAGCAACAACAAAGGTTACGACTGCCATACTCAAGCTGTGTCCTATGGACCTCATAGTCGCCAGGATTGATGAGGCCACGCCATAATCCTGCTTTTCGACGCAGGCCATAACTGCATTGGTGTTGGGCGATGAAAAGAAAGCAAAGCCAATCCCCACGACTACCAGATTCAATATAATCAGGGGAAAGGGATACTTCTCTGAAATGAAGATAAAGGAACATAAGCCTAGAGCACAAAGTCCCATGCCAAATGAAGCCAGTTTGAACGGGGAGATTCGATCCGACAGTCTCCCTGCGTAAGGAGATAGAATTGCCATCATTAGCGGCTGGCTGATGAGAATCAGACCCGAAATCTGAGAATCAAAGCCCATCACAAGCTGTAAATAGATGGACAGCAGATACCCCAGAGCAAAGGTTGCCCCATAATTTAATAGTGCTGCAAGGTTTGAAAAGGTGTATCCAATATTGCTGGCAAAAAGCCTAACTTCGATAATAGGGGATTTAACTTTTAGTTCATGCATAACAAAGAGAATAAAAAGGATAACCCCTGCAGCAATGAGAAATTTGGCATAGGTAAGCGTTGAAACCGCCGACAGTCCAAACATGATCAGAGTAATCATCCCAATGTAAAGAAGATTCCCAAGCACGTCGAATTCCCGGTCTTCACACTGCGGTTCTGTTTCCGGCAGTTTCCTTGCTGCGATTAATAAGACGATCAAGCTCACTGCAGAGGTCAGAATAAAAATTGACCGCCATCCAAAATAATGATTCAAAAACCCGCCAACCACAGGCCCCGCAGAAAGTCCAATATAGGTAGATGCAATGGAGTATCCCAGCACCTTTCCTCTTTTTTCCGGGGAAAAAGCACTGATCAGAACCGCTGTGTTTGTGCTAAAGATCATTGCCGCTCCAATTCCCTGAACAATTCGCAGCGTCAGAAGCATATGAATGGAATTGACAAAAGCTGAAGCGGCAGAACAGAGTGCAAAAATTAAGATCCCCAATACGAGAATCCGCTTTCTACCGGTAAGATCCGCAAGTCGCCCGAAAGGAACTGCCAGCACAGCAGCAGCCAAAATATATCCTGTCACAATGTAGCCGATCAGTGTCGCGCTGGCTTGAAACTCACTTCCCATTGCCGGTATGGAAAGATTCAGTGCGCTACCTGTAAAGGTAGTGATGAATGCAGTAATAACGACGACAAAAATCGTTGCCAGCTGCGCATTCCTTGCTGTAATTTCTTTTTTCATTTAACTTCGTCCTCTATACTATGTCATCTGCAGACAAGCTGCTGCGCTTAACGTTGTAAAACATGGTCAACAGATTTGTTTTCCGCTTTATTAGTATATGACCTTTTGAACGAATAAATCAAGCAAATAAAGGACAATTTTTCATTGGAAAACGAAAAATTATCACTCCTAAGAAAAGCTGCCGGCTTTTCGTCACCGGCAGCTTACATCTGCATACTTATCCATGTTCTTTACGGTATCGTCAGCCATTCAATTGCTTCTGTCAGCATCCGTCAAATACACGGATTATCTCCGCTTCTGCCTGAGGCGGATAAATCATCAGCATCGGTCCGTCTTTGAAATCGACTTCCACATGGGTACCGTCTTTCAGCGAATCAGATTTCAGTTCATTTTTAGTATAGCCTTGGTATATTTTCGTATTCGGGCTCAGAAATACCTTTGCTAATTCGTAAGTACTCCCGGAGTCGGCCTTTCCTTCCACAAAAAAGCTACGCAGAAACTGATCTTCCTTATTCAGTTCGGTGATTTCTCCTTTTACATCAAGATCTTCAATTAGGGAAAGCAGCCAAACATCGTTAAGTTCAATTATGGTAACATAAAAGACAGAATCGGAAAGACTGCCTATGGAGTCAGTCCAAGTAAACGTGACACTGTATCGCACCGACTGATCTGTCTCGGCTATTTTTTTCACTTTGAATTCTTTCACCCATGGACTGGAAGTGCCTGTGGTCCAGCCCATCGAGGCAAGCTCGTCCAGAAACGCTGACTTGAGCTCAGGTGTCATCAAAGCATACTGCCAGGCCCCGTTTCGCTGCTTTACCGCTTCAGCCCAGGAATTGACCGCTCCAAGGCTGTCTTTCGGGGCAAGCGCTCTTTCAAGCGCTTCGATCTGCCTGCCTTGGTCCTTTCCTATAATATTGATTTGATTGCTGTCTTTGTCCCAGCTTACATCTGCCCCCATGGCTTCGGCAATCGCTCTCACAGAAGCATAAATCTTGCCGTTAATATTGACGGGAGCAGTGTCTCCCTTAATTTCCTGTCCATTGTAAAACAATTGAATTGCAGACTCAGCAAAAGCCGCAGTTGTTACACCGATTATGATTGTTCCTGCCAGTAAAGCGACCATTAATTTTTTCCGTTTCATACGATCCCCCTTAATTGTTTCTTCCTAATCCTTTAGACGCAGTATTTCTCTTTAGGGTTCCCATTTTTTAAGTCAATTTCACCTCAGTAACGATGAGAATTTCCTCCCATTACAAAACGGCTCGCCCCTTTGGGCAAGCCGCATTTCTTTGATTATATTATGATTTTCCTATCCTTCAATTTCTATTTATGATAGTGCACATGCAGAAGTTCATGGGTTCTGTCTTTCAGGAGCGTGTTATAAAGATCCGGTATTACAGGATTTTCATCTGCATGGCGAAGCTGAGTCTGCTTATCGGATGCATAGATGGATTCCGCTCTAAGCCTTTTGGTATTTCGCAGTCCGAACGGCTGACCGGCACCGCCGATACAACCACCGGGACAAGCCATCACTTCAATGAAATGGTAGAAGGCTTCACCAGCTTCCATTTTTCGAATCAACTGTTCTGCATTACCAAGTCCGCTTACCACTGCAATTTTTAATACGGTTTCTCCATCCTCAAGCGGAAGGTCAAATTCTTTGATTCCCTCCATACCCCTTGCACCGCAGAATTTTACATTGTTTAAACTTGCATGACTCTTATCTTTAATGACCTTTCTGATTACAGCTTCTGTGACTCCACCGGTAACGCCGAAGATCAAACCGGCTCCGCTGTACATTCCAAAAGGCATATCAAGGGCTTCTGGCTCAAGCTCTTTAAATACAATTCCCGATTCATAAATCATATCCGCAAGGCCTTTTGTCGTCAGTACGATGTCCACATCCTTGTTTCCGTCTGTAACGAATTCAGATCTGCCGGCCTCGGCTTTCTTAGCGGTACAGGGCATAACGGATACAACGATGGTTTCTTTTGCGTCATCCTGATACTTATCTTTTGCATACGCTTTGATCACTGAACCAAACATCTGCTGAGGAGACTTACAGGTGGAAACCTGGGGCATCAGTTCAGGATGTTTTTCTTCCACATAACTAACCCATGCCGGACAACAGGAAGTAAACAACGGAAGTTTTGCGCCGCTCTCCAGCTTCCCTAAGAATTCATTTGTTTCTTCAATAACGGTGAGATCTGCTGAAAATGAGGTGTCATAAATCTCATCGAAACCAATTTTTCTCATGGCAGCAACGATCAGGGGCATAACATTCTCACCCTTGCTGATTCCGAATTCCTCTCCCAGAGCAACCCGGACTGCCGGTGCGATTTGAGCGACAACACGTTTCTTATCATCATAAAGCGCCTTCCATACAGAAGGTACGTCATTCTTAATAGTAACTGCTCCTGTCGGGCAGACTGCTGCGCACTGACCGCAGTTGACACATTCGGTTTCAGCAAGCGGCATATCAAATGCTGGACATACTCTTAATTCATAGCCGCGAAGAGCAAAATCGATGGCGCCCACGTTTTGGGTTTCGTTGCACATACGGACGCAGTCGCCGCACTGAATGCACTTATTGGGATCTCTCGTAATGGAAGGGCTGGAATTGTCAATCTTATATTCGTCTTTCCATGCCTTATCCGTCTTATCAAACTTAATTTCTTCAATACCGAACCGGATTGCAAGATCCTGGAGCTTACAGGTTGTATTTCTGGGGCATGTGGTGCATTCTCTGTTGTGGGATGCAAGGTACAGCCTAAGAATATTCTTTCTGTATTTTTTCAATCTGGGTGTATTGGTTTTGATCTCCATGCCGTTTTTCGGGGGCGTGGAGCAGGCTGTTATAATATTTCCACGCTGGTCTTCAACCATGCACATTCTGCAGGAGCCGTAGACCGACAGTTCGGAATAGTAGCACAGCGTCGGCAAATCGATTCCCGCTTTTCGAACCACACTGAGAATATTCTTTTCTCCGGAAAAGGGAACCCGTTCACCGTTAATCACCATATATTTATTTGCAGTAGTCACTTCGTTCACCTTCCTCTCTTAATTCTCAACAATTGCCTTAAATGGGCAGGAGTCAATACATCTTTTACACTTAATACAGGTTGCCAAATTTATTAGATACGGTTTTTTACGCTCACCTGTAATGGCATTTACCGGACAGACGGTCTGACATTTTGAACAGCCCTTGCACTTATCCGCATCAATGACAATCCGTTTTAAGCCTTGGCAGCTTCCTGTGGGGCAATACTTGTCGATCACATGGGCTTCGTACTCGTTCTTAAACTCTCTGATGGTGCTCACTACCGGCGATGCTGCCGTTTTACCCAGTCCGCAGAGAGCGGTATTTGTAATGGTATCCGCAAGATCCAGAAGCATGTCGATCTGATCGATGCTTCCCCTGCCATTTACGATATCATCCAAGATTTCATTCATTACATGTGTGCCTTCTCTGCAGGGAACACATTTTCCGCAGGATTCATGCTCTGTAAAATTCATGAAGAATTTCGCAATACCTACCATGCAGGTGTCCTCATCCATGACCACAAGCCCACCGGAACCAATCATTGCACCGGCTTTTGTCAGCGAATCAAAATCAAGGCTCATATCCAGGTGTTTCTCTGTTAGACAGCCACCGGAAGGTCCGCCGATCTGAACTGCTTTAAAGGCTTTGCCATTTCTCACACCTCCGCCGATATCAAAGATAACAGTTCTTAGAGGTGTTCCCATGGGAACCTCAATTAATCCTGTATTGTTTACATTTCCAGTAAGTGCAAACGCCTTCGTTCCAGGACTTTTCTCGATCCCAATCTTGCGATAGCCCTCTGCTCCATTCAGAATGATATAGGATACATGGGCAAAGGTTTCTACATTATTTAAGACAGTGGGCTTTCCAAAGAGTCCCTGCTCGACGGTACGCGGTGGCTTGACACGAGGCATCCCTCTATTGCCTTCGATAGACGCTGTAAGGGCACTTCCTTCTCCGCAGACAAATGCTCCCGCTCCCAGATTGATTCGAATGGAGAAGTTGAACTCACTGCCAAGGATGTTTTCTCCCAGGTAGCCTGCTTCTTCCGCCTGTGCGATTGCCACCTGAAGTCTATGGACTGCGAGGGGATACTCAGCACGGACATAGATATAGCCCACCTGCGCTCCAGTAGCGATTCCGGCAATAATCATGCCTTCCAACATCTTATGGGGATCACCTTCCATAACACTTCGATCCATAAATGCACCCGGATCACCTTCGTCACCGTTACAGACAATATACTTCACCGGCTCTTTCTGGCTTTTTACCTGTACCCATTTTTTACCTGTTGGGAAACCGCCGCCTCCTCTGCCCCTCAGACCTGACTTTTCAATTTCTCTGCAAATCTGATCTCCGTCCATTTCAAAAAGTGCTTTTTTTAGGGCCTGATATCCTCCTGCTGCTACATAATCATCGATATTCTCTGGATTGATGATTCCGCAGTTTTTGAGCGCGATCCTAGTCTGCTTTTCTAAAAAGT
>JAQSXD010000428.1 GCA_029266295.1 Bacillota bacterium
GAAGTGGTGGACAGACCCCTTTCCATCGTAAAAGAGCTTGTGGAAAATTCCATCGATGCAGGCGCTACCTCCGTCACCGTTGAAATTAGAAACGGCGGGAAAACATATATCCGTGTAACGGACAACGGCAGCGGCATCCAAAAGGAGGATGCGGAGCTGGCCTTTAAGCGTCATGCTACCAGTAAAATTAAGACAGATACCGATCTTGAGCATATTGAAAGTCTGGGGTTTCGCGGCGAAGCGCTAGCCAGCATTTCCGCTGTCTCCAAAGTGGAGCTGATTACGAAAACAACCGGGGATAAGAGTGGAATCCGCCTCAGGCTGGAAGGCGGAGAAATGATAGAAAAAGAGGATACCGGCTGCCCGGAGGGAACGACCTTCATCATTGAGGAACTCTTCTTTAATACGCCGGCAAGATTAAAGTTCATGAAGCAGGACGCTACTGAGAGCACTCTGATCATCGACTTTATTTCTAAAATGACGCTGGCATATCCTCAGATTAAATTCCGTCTTGTAAACAATGGAAATATCCTGTTTTCCACCAACGGAAAAGGAGATATCTATTCCAATATTCTCACCATTTACAGCAAGGAAATTGGGGATAAGCTGATTCATCTTTCGGAGGATAATGGTCAGATGGCACTGGAAGCGTTTATCTCCGCACCCAGCAATAGCAGAACCAACAGAAAAAGCCAGATCTTCTTTGTAAACGGAAGATATATCAGCAGTAAGCTTATGGAGAATGCGGTGACGGATGCATACCAGGAAAAGCTTTTTGAAGGCAGATATCCGGTAAGCTTTCTGTTTCTTAGAGTCTCGCCGGAACGTCTGGATGTCAATATCCATCCCAATAAACGGGAAGTTCGGTTTGACGATGAAAAGGCTGTCAGGGAGTTTATCGCCGTTTCCATCAGAAAAAGCCTGAAAACCAAGGACGCGATTCCGGAAATCAAAGAGAATAATCTCTTCAAATTTAAGCCTTCGGTTTCGACTGCAAGCCCCTCTGAGACTTTAGCAAATCCTGTTAGCACTCAGAATTCGGGTAGCTTCAACCCTTCAGCAGAAGGCGTTGATGCTACGGTGCAGACCAAAGAGGCGGAGGTGATAAAAACACAAGCGGCGAGACCGAATGGCACGCAAGTTGTACAAAGGGCGAAAGAAGAACAGGTTGACATAAAAAGATTATTGTTAGAATCAAGGCTGGCAAAGGAGAAACAAAATCGGCATTCTGTATCGACTGCCGCTTCTGCTACTGCAGTCCAAGACGGTGATGTTAAGAATCCGATACCTGAGGTAAATGAAGCTTCACAAGCCTATGTGCTTTCGGAAAAAAGATTAAATTCTGTTGTTTTGGAGAATAATCAGGCTGGGAATACCAAACCTGCAGCTGATTTTGAGATTGGAGCGCTGACAGTTACCGGGTCCATTTTCGGAACATACATTACGGCAGTGGATGATTCGTGTTTCTATCTGATCGACCAGCATGCAGCCCACGAAAGAATCTTTTATGAACAGCTGCTTGCGGAATATCGAAAAGAAGAAAAGACACAGCAGCTGATCCTGACGCCATTTATCATCAATGTCACCCATGCAGTTAAGAATGATACGGGGAAAATGCTTCATTTCCTGGGAAATCTAGGCTTTGAGATTGAAGAGTTCGGCCCGACGGCTTATATTGTCAAAGCGATTCCGTATTATATGGGTTTGGAGGAGTCTAAGGACTTCATCGATTATCTGCTGGATAATATTTCGGAAGAGGAAGAACTGGATAACCAGAAGAAGATCGCTTCGATTATTACCAGCGCCTGCAAGAAAGCGGTAAAAGCCCATGACGTGCTGGATCGCCAGGAAATCGACCGTTTGATGGCAGATTTAGCAAAGACAAAGAATCCTTATTCCTGCCCCCACGGAAGGCCTACTTTCGTGAGGCTGCGGAAATATGAAATCGAAAAGATGTTTAAGCGGGTTTAGCAACGGTGTGCTGTCCCGCTGAAAGCAGGCTAAGTACGAGAGAACATACAAGTAAATGAAAACACAGATTAAAAGAAAAAGGAAGTTCTATGAGCGGAGAAAAAGCTGTTATTTTTATCGCCGGACCTACGGCGGTGGGGAAAACCAAATATGCAATCGAAGTGGCCAAGGCCATGGGCGGGGAAATCGTATCTGCTGATTCCATGCAGATCTATCAATATCTTGACATCGGAAGCGCAAAGCCCACAAGCGAGGAACTGGCACAAGCAAAGCATTACCTTGTGGATGAAATCGATCCCGCAGTGCAGTTTTCCGCTGCGGAATATCAGCTCCTTGCAAAAGCATACATCAATCAGATCTTTGGCGCAGGTAAAATGCCGGTGGTATCCGGCGGTACAGGGCTTTATCTCAATTCATTGATATACGACATGGATTTCTCCGTCATGCCGAGGCAGGAGGGATTTCGAGAAATGCTGGAAAAAGAGGCTGAAGAATTAGGCGTGAATTATGTCCACGATAAGCTTAAGTCTTTGGATCCGGACGCAGCAGAGCGAATCCATCCCAACAATCTAAAGAAGGTCATTCGAGCAATTGAGGTTTTTCAGAGTACCGGGGAAGGAATTCGTGAATTCAGTGAGTCCTTAGTGGAAACAAGGGATTATCGATGCATTCTTATTGGGCTATCGAGAGATAGAGCGGAACTTTATCAGCGGATTGACCAGCGGGTTGACTTGCTTGTGCAGGCAGGCCTCATCGATGAAGTCAAGAGCTTGCTGGATCGGGGGCTCACGGAAGACAGTCTTTCGATGAAGGGGATTGGCTATAAAGAAGTCATTGCATATTTGCACGGAGAATATGATCTTGCAGAAGCAATCCGTCTTGTCAAGCGGAACACCAGGCATTATGCCAAGCGTCAGATGACATGGCTTCGCAGATATCCGCAAATGAAATGGTTCAATCTGTCGGAATACAGCGACGATCAGCTTGCGCTTAATGCCATTGTTAAATCTATTCGCAGTGATTTGGACTAAAGTACGTCAGGAGAAAAAGATGGTAAAGATGGCGGTGAAAAAAGAATCAAAAAAAGAATTGAAAATTCATAATAAGAGTGATAAGCCGGATAACATTATCCTGAAGGAACAAGCAATATTTGAAAAATGTCTGGAAATACAAGAGGAGCTTCCACGGTATTTGAATGGCTTTTTTATGTATTTAAAGGGCAATGTTCTGCCAATGAGCAGACTGGCGTATCTGCAGGACATTCGCTTTTTCTGCAATTATCTGATTCATGAA
>JAQSXD010000429.1 GCA_029266295.1 Bacillota bacterium
AGAAAAAGAAAAAAAAATAAATCAATCGAATAAGGCGGAGTTACAATCTTTGAAAAATTCTGTTGCAGAAGCAGAACAACTAATTAAGACATTAAAAGAAGGAGAATAAATTAATGAAGAGTTCCAAATATAGCTCAATTATGATAATTAGCCCAGAAAGTCTCATTGACGGAAGAATAATAGCAAAAGGCGATATTGAAATTCTCGGGAGAGTACAGCTTTTAGAAGGTAACAGTACTAATAATCTTCTTGTTGTTGAATCGGGTGGAAACATCATCATTCACGGTGAAGTGGTTGGAGATGTAAAATGTGTAAAAAGTATTAGCATTTCCGGGAAACTGATCGGCAATATTGTTTCGGCTAAAGAGGTATTAATTAGTCCAACAGGAGTCGTCACAGGGGACATTTGTACGAATAGATTTAAGATTGCTGATGGGGGACATTTTAAAGGCAATCTTGAGATTAGTGATGATATTAATGATATTGATAAATGATAACGAGAAAATACTGCGAATCAGAATAGGCAGGAGGTGTTTCTCAAGAATTGAATAGATGCAGACCAAATTCGACGGGATTGTTTCATATAAGTAAATTCATGAAAATATATTTAGGAATCATTGCTTTTTTAATTATTGGTATGATGTTAGTTATTATCTTTAAGACTACTTCCTATCCAAAAGTAAAGTATGATCTGGCTAATAATGATATGATTAACACCATAGATTCAATTGACACGAACGAATTGCAAACAAAGTTAGATGTAATGAATAAGAATCTTTCTGTTATGGTAAACAAAAAGAAAAGGGAAGAACAGTTACTTAGGGACTATGAAAAAACAAGAGCTATATATCTTGAAAAGACAATAACCCGAGGGGCATCCGAAAGGGGATATTTGGGTTTCAGTTTAAAACAACCATCAGGATTGACAGCTGACATGATCAATAAAGTTCTTGATGGAACTCCACTTGAAGGGCTGGGGGATGCTTACATAAAAGCGGAAAAAGAAACCGGCGTAAGCGCATTATTCCTGCTTGGAGTATCTGTGCATGAATCCAAATGGGGAAACAGTAAATTTGCGAGAGAACGAAACAATATTTTTGGGTATAAAGCATATGATTCCGATCCTGATAAAACAGAGTGGTTTTCAAGCAAAGAGGAGTGTATTCTCGTTGTTGCAAAATACCTAAGCGAAAACTATCTTGTAGCTGATGGGAAATATTACAACGGGACTACGTTACAAGAAGTGAACAAGCGATACGCAAGCGATAATTCTTGGTATCTAAAAGTAAACAATGTCATGGAAGTGATTGCCGCAAAGATTCTGTTACAAGAGGGGTGATAGGAAAAAAATCAAACTGGATCATAATTTTGATGCAATACTATACAACTCGGCTGATAGACTTGCTCATACCAACTAGCCCGGAGAAATCCGGGCTTTTGTTATTCAGTGATATAAACTACCACATCTACTTTTGCATATTTTTTCTATGTTGAAACCTGTATTCCACTGGTGTAATTCCTTCCTGAACCTTAAAAAGCTTTGTGAGCGCTTTTGACGAGGGGAGGCCCACTTGATCCGCAATCAACTCAATGGATTGATCGGTGCTGACCAGATTTTGTTTTGCGTAGTGCATTCTTATGATGTTAACTGTCCTAGCAAAGGATGTACCAAACATGTCTTGAAATAGACGATTGATATGACGTGGTGTTACATTGAGCAGAGCAGCAATTTCTTCTAGGCTTATCTCCTCTGAATAATTTGCGTGGATATATTTTGTAGCGGTTAACGCAACATTCATATATCCAGATGGGGTTTGAATACCGGAAGGTCTTGAAGACAATAGCCGCAAGGCCCTTATAAAAAATTGATAATATAACGTTCCCGTAACAGAGTTCCAGCCCACCTGCCTGCTTGTCTGTTCTTCGTATAAAGCAGCAATTAACTCTTCTGCAAGAAGCTTTTTCGAAGCGAGAATGAATTTTTCTTTATCGATTCGTTTTAGAATTCCTTCAAGTTCACAATATTCCATACTGGTGTCAGAAGATGCACAGGCAGATTTTAACCCGTTCTGTGTCCTTGGTTCAATATCAAAGATCAATACAAAGTATTCCCCATGATTGGACGGATTGTAAATCATATGATGATCAAGGTTTTTGCCGAGAAACAAGAGATCGCCTTTGCTAAGAAGCAGGGACTCTCCTGCACACCAGCACTGCATTGAACCGTCTGTGACGTAATAGATCTCATATAAATCATGGCGGTGCAGAAATTCAGGAATTGTTTGATTCATCTGCTCTGCATAATGTACGGCAAAATAAAAGTCAGGACAGGATACCATCGTTATATTGTTTTGATATAAATGATTTGGTTGGTATTTTTTATACAATAAAATACTCCTTTCCATCACTTCTTTTCTGTTTTCACCTTTTGTCTAATTATCATCCTATCACACTTTGGTAACATTTCAATGAAATAATTAACAAACTGGTCATATTCGGACATTTTCTATTTTATCTGGTCCTTCGTAAAACTGGCATCACAATTTGTTTGTGCTATTATGATTCTAGAAAAATTGTTGCGCGCGTGTGACCCAGCTTAGCTTTCCGGAATCGCGAACGGAAAGCCGCCCTGGCAATAGCCGGAGAAAGGTTACTGAACAATGGCCAAGATGAAACAGCTATGGTTTGTCGAAAAAGGTAAAGTTGATCTTTTGGAGGTGGAAGTCCCTTCGGTGGGAGCAAATCAGGTAAAGGTCAAGATTGCGTATGCTGCACTGTGTGCCACGGATGTGCACCAAGTGACAATGGGCGTCCTTGGCGCCGTTCCGCCTATGGCACTGGGACACGAGGCTTCTGGAGTGATCGAGGAGATCAGCCCGGAAGCAAAGAAAGTGGGATACCAGGTGGGTGATCACGTTGCTCTGTTTCCGGTGACAAACTGCGGAAACTGTGAGTGGTGCAAGAGAGGAATGACTCAGTATTGCATCAATGCACAGACAACAGGTGCCTTTGCCGAGTATGTGGTGGTGGATATCAGTGCGGTTTTCAAGATTCCAAAGGACGCAGACCTGAAAAAGTATGCCCTTGTGGAACCGACCAACTGCACCCTCAGAGCGATGGATCTGTCGCCGATCAAACACGGATCTACCGTAGCAATTGCGGGTATTGGAGGGATCGGCTCGATTATGTTAAATCAGATCCTGCTTTCCGGTGCCGCAAAGATTACAGCCATCGACCCCGTCCCTGAAAAAAG
>JAQSXD010000430.1 GCA_029266295.1 Bacillota bacterium
TGAAAAGGTTCTCAGGAACATGCCCGTCTGGCTGCTTAAGTCTGTTTTACCCAGCTCAATGCCAAGATCTGTGATGATTCTTTTGTCCTCCGCTTTCAATGCACTTTCTTTATATGCTTTTTCCACAGCTTCTTTCCAACAGGTGGGCAGATCCGTCCCCATCCTGGTTTTCAGGATTTCCGCTGCAGTATTTAATAGTTCGCCGCTCATCCCAAGCCGCGTTGCACCGATTCGTGAAAACAATTCAGGAAGCGGATCAAGGCGGTATTTCATTTCAGACTCCAATACTTTCAAAGTTGTAATCAAATCCTGCAGATGAAATACTCGATTATCAAAGGTCTTCGCCTTCAGCTGTCCCATTAGTGCTCCAACTGCTAATATAACGATGCAGAGAATTAGCTTAAACAACATCCTGATTCCTCCAATCTCTGATGGCTGCAATCGAGCCGATGGCTGGTACATTGGACAGGAAGATCAGACGTTCGAAAACGCCCCGCTCAACCATCTCTCCGATACCGGAATTCTTAACATCTGCATAATTGCTGCCGTGAATTGTGGTCAGAAGGCTGATCCCTGCACATATGGCTGCTTCAATTGCATGGCAGTCTTCCTTTTTTCCAATTTCATCGGTGGCGATGATATCCGGCGACATCGATCGAATGAGCATGATCATTCCCTTTTCCTTTGGGCAGCCATCAAGAACGTCCGTTCTGATTCCTAGATCATAAGACGTTTTACCGTTATACATTCCTGAGATTTCGGAACGTTCATCGCAAACCCCCACCTGATAGCCCATACCGCTTAAATTTCGTATCATATCCCGAAGGAGCGTTGTTTTGCCGCATTTCGGCGGTGAAATAATCAGCGTATTGTGTATCTTACCCTTGCCATTTAGTAAATAACTCATACAAGGATCAGAAACGCCAATGATTTCCCTGCTTCTTCTGATATTCACAGAGGATATGTCCTTGATGGTTTTTACCTTGCCGTTTTCCATGACGGTCTTTCCGCAAACGCCCACTCTATGACCGCCTTCAATTGTAATATAACCGTTTGCAAGCTCTTCCTGATAGGCATAGGCGGAATGATTAAGTAATGCATTAAATATGTTGTTAATTATGTAATTATCTATTTTCCCTTTTTTAGACTCCAGCTCATATTCCTTCCCTCCTGCAAATATCAGAACATGGTTTCCGTTTCTGATCCGGACCTCTTCCAGATTTTTTTTAATTCCAGCGGGTAGTTCCTTCATGGGTTCACTGACCTCTGCTGGCAGCTTTTCTAAAATTTTATCTAATCCGTTCATCTCATCATCCTTCCTTTTCTCTCCTCTTGCTCTCCTCATCAACCTGCATGCTCTCGCCGATGAACAGTAAAGCACCCCAGGTATGAATGGGTCCGCTTTCTCTCGGCAATCGAACATCTACAATACATCATATGAGATGGACAAGATTTTATTCCCCCTTGATGGAAGTATTGGAGTATGCATCGACTGGAAATTGGGGTATAATGGTTCTGATCCCATTGGGACAAAACCTCTACGGAAACGCTGATTCAGTGCGTGCACACACCGCATTAAAAAAGCGCTTTCCAAATTACCACAGGGGATTACGGCCTATTTCGGCTGTAACATGGTGATTTCATTTTGAAAATAAAGGGAGTGGAATGGATTATGGAAAAAATACTAGTTGTAGACGACGAACAAACAATCGCAGATCTGATTGAAGTCTATTTAAAAAATGAAAATTTTAAGGTCTTTAAATTCTATAACGGCACGGAGGCGCTGAATTGCCTGAACCGTGAGAACATTGATCTTGCGGTACTGGATATTATGCTGCCGGACATCAACGGCTTTTCTCTCTGTCAGCAAATTAGAGAAAAACACATGTTTCCGGTCATTATGCTTACAGCGAAAGATGAAGAAATCGACAAGATCACCGGGTTGACGTTGGGCGCCGATGATTATATGACAAAGCCCTTTCGCCCGCTGGAGCTGGTTGCAAGAGTAAAAGCGCAGCTTCGAAGGTTTACAAAATATAATCCTGCGGAACAGGTACAGGAAGATCAGGTGCTCATTCATTCCGGTCTTGTGCTGAATAAGGACAAGCATCAATGCTTGCTGAATGAAAAATCCCTTTCTCTGACTCCCATCGAGTTTGCTGTTTTATGGACACTAGTCTCCAATAAAGGACGGGTAGTGAGTTCCGAGGATTTATTCCGAGAAGTTTGGGGCGAAAAGTATTACACCAGCAGCAATAATACAGTCATGGTCCACATCCGGCATCTGAGGGAAAAGATGCAGGATAGCGCAGATCGTCCCAAGTATATTAAAACAGTATGGGGGGTTGGCTATACCATTGAAGATTAAACCTTTTCGTTCCAAAATTATGAGAACCGCTCTATTTCAGTGTGTCCGTGCTGCAGTACTGGCGACAGTCTTCTATGGGCTATCCCTCGTGCTCGTCTACTACATCGGCTATAGTATCACCTGGTATCCCTCGCCCGTTTATTATCTGATCCACGGACTTTTGCCCTATGCCTCCCTGTTGGTTCCTATGGTTTGGCTTATTATGTTGCTAGCCATCATCTATTATTATTGGAATAAAACGGTAGGCTACATCGAAGAAATAGCGGCTGCAAGCATGTCTCTTGTCCAGCCGGATGAAGAGGAGATCAGACTGCCGGAGGAACTCCGTGAGATCGAGACCCGAATGAATCAGATCAAAAAAGAAGCAAGAAAAAGTGCAAGAGAGGCGAAAGAAGCGGAACAGCGCAAAAACGATCTCGTTGTCAATCTGGCACATGACATCAGAACACCGCTTTCTTCCGTAATCGGTTATCTCAGCCTGCTGGACGAAGCGCCTGACATGCCCCTTGAACAGAGGTCAAAATATACAGGGATCACACTGGATAAGGCCGGAAGGCTGGAGCAGCTGGTGGATGAATTCTTTGAAATCACCAGGTTCAACCTCAGTACCATCGTATTAAATAAGGGAAAGATCAACCTGCCTTTTATGCTCCGTCAGATTGCAGATGAGTTCTACCCCATGCTTTCTCCTGAGAACAAAGAAGCGGTGGTCGATGCGCCGGAGGGGCTTACGCTATGGGGAGATGCAGATAAGCTTTCCCGTGTATTCAATAATATTTTAAAAAATGCTGCTGCATACAGCTACAGTGACAGTAAAATCATTATTACCGCTTTTACTGAAAATAAGAATGTGGTGATAAAGTTCAGTAATCAAGGTGATCC
>JAQSXD010000431.1 GCA_029266295.1 Bacillota bacterium
GCTTTTCATCCGATTCACTTTTAAAATAGGAAGTCAAGTGGTATAATAAATGAGGCCTGATGCAAAATGATTGAATTTTGCAACGGAATATAAAATTGGAGGTCAATATGAATCTGTTAATTGCCAATGATGATGGGATCGGAGCGAAAGGAATAAAAGAGCTGGCTAGATCGCTATCCCGTATTGCCAACATATATGTTTGCGCACCTCACACACAAAGAAGTGCCTGCGGTCATGGAATCACCGTGGGAAAACCGATCAGTATGAAAGAAGTGGATTTTCCCCATGCCAAGCAGGCATGGGAGTTCACCGGAACACCTGCTGATTGTGTGAAACTTGGTTTGAAAATGCTTTCTGAACAAGGCGTCAAAATCCATATGGTATGCTCCGGAATCAACCACGGTGGAAACTATGGAACCGATACCCTGTATTCCGGTACCGTATCTGCTGCGATCGAAGGATGCATCTGCGGACTTCCGGCAGTAGCGGTTTCCGTAAATGATCATAAGCCCCTTACGTTTGAGGCTGCTGCTGAACTGGCTTATGAAACGGTGAAAGCGGCCATTGACAAAATTGATGCGAATACCGTGTTGAATATCAATGTACCGAACCTGCCGCCTGCTGAGATAAAAGGGGTTAAGATTGCCAGACTCGGCGCTCGGGAATATGAAGAATGGTTTGAGCCAAAGAAGAATGAAAACGGTGAAATGGAATATTGGTATTCTGGGACACCGGTGATATACGAGGATCTGCCGGAGGATATTGATGTAGTTGCGATGCAAAATGGCTATGCAACCATTACTCCGCTGCATTACGATCTGACAAGTTACAAACTGATTGAGGAGGTAAAATCATGGGGAATCAAGTTTTAAAGCTTAAAAAAGAAGATACCGTATTCGTGGGGATTGATTTTCAGGAACGTTTGATGCCTGCTATGAAGGACAAGGAAGAACTGGAAGCGGCTGCTGTGAAGCTGGTGAAGGGATGCAGAATTCTTGATGTTCCTGCTGTTTTCACGCAGCAATACACAAAGGGGTTGGGGCCTACCGTTCCTGCGGTAGCTGCGGCATGGACTGAGTCGCTGGGCGAAGAGTCTTCCGAAGCGGAGCTTGTTGCTGTAGAAAAAACCAGCTTCAGTGCGATGGGAGAGCCGGTCTTTGTTGACATGCTTGAAAAGCTGGGAAGAAAGACGGTGATCATCGCCGGAATCGAGGCGCATGTGTGTGTTCAGCAAACCGTGATTGATCTTCTTGAAAAAGGGTATACTGTTTTTGTTGCAGTCGATTGTATCTCATCGAGAAGCAAACAAGACAAAAAATATTCACTGGGCAGAATGAGCGGAGCAGGTGCAGTGACCACTACCTGCGAATCCATCCTGTTTGAACTGCTGGGAGGGGCTAAGGAAGCTGGATTCAAGCAGATCTCAGCGCTGGTGAAATAGGAAAGGCATTAAAAATGTTCATGCTTGAAAATCAAATCTCAATAGAAGCGAGGCAGATTCTTGAAGAATATCTTGGAGGCTTTGACTATGGTACTTCGGGGCTTTCTTTTACATCGCTCTATATGTGGAGAAATATCAATGATTTCAGCTGGCAGATGATCGGAGACTATCTTTGTATCGCCGGTCTAAGCCATCTTGAAACCGATACAAAGGAGCCGTTTTTGTTTCCGCCTCTGACAAAGAGCGGAAGCTATAATCCTGCTGCCTTATACGAAACCATTATGGAAGCAAAGAGAATATTCGAATCGAAGGGCTACATATTCAGCATCAGGCTGATGCCTTTCCACATGATGGACATTCTTGAGGCTGCATGCCCCGGAAAACTAAAGTTTTTCGATGATCGGCCCAATTATGATTACCTTTACAGAAAACAGGATCTGATCGACCTGAAGGGAAGGGACTACCACAGTAAAAAGAATCATCTGAATTATTTCCTGAATAACTATCAGTACGAATACGTAACCCTGACTTCAGCCATGGCAGATGATGCCATGCGGTTTATCAAAGATTTTAACGAACGAAAGAATTTGCCGGAGCACGAGATGGCATTGCTCAAAATGGAAGAACGCGCCATGTCTGATGTGTTTCACAATTTGGAGGCGGTGGGATACCATACTGCCGCAATTCTTATTGATGGAAAAATCGAATCTCTTTGTGTCGGGGGGAAACTAAACAAAAATACCGTAACGGTGCATGTGGAAAAGGCGAATATCGCATACCGCGGATTGTATCAATTGATTAATAATGAGTTTTGCCGCCATATGGCGCCGAACATAAAGTATATTAATCGTGAAGAGGATATGGGAATCCCGGGGCTTAGAAAGGCAAAGCTTTCGTATAAACCTGTCAAACTGGTGGAAAGCCACATTGCAATTTTTAAGGATGATTTAAAAAAGAACGAGAAATAATAAGGAAGATCGAGATGTGCGCCCTAATATATAAAGGGGCGCACTTTTTGAAACTGGAATCCTTGTGAAAAAAATAACTAAAAATATGTTAAAAAGAGCAGATTTGGTGGAATTTTTACATCAAAAAATCACTTTCGCTTAAATATATTTCCCGAATTTGAATTTTGCGACTTTTTGATATTGCCTTGTTTTTTTCTGTGATAGTGATATTATATAGAGTGAGTTAATCCTTTCATAAGAATAATGTTATTTTATCTATAAACGCTTAATAAATGTCTAATAGTTAGGAAAAAATGGAGGGTAGAATGAGAGAAGTAGTAATTGTCAGTGCGGTTAGAACTCCAATCGGGAGCTTCGGCGGATCGCTGAAGGATTTTTCCGCAGTAGAACTGGGTGCCATCGCTGTAAAAGAAGCAATTAAGAGAGCAGGCATTGATCCAGCAATCATTGAAGAAGTAGTATTCGGTAACGTACTCCAGGGCGGCCTGGGTCAGAACGTTGCAAGACAGGTAGCTATGGCTGCTGGCGTTCCTAAGGAAGTTCCTGCTATGACCATCAACAAGGTCTGTGGATCCGGTCTTAGAACAGTAGGTCTTGCAGCACAGATCATCAAAGCAGGAGACGCTGATTGCGTACTTGCTGGTGGAGCAGAAAGCATGAGCCAGTCCGGTTACATCATGCCTGCTGCAAGATGGGGCGCTAGAATGGGCGATGCAAAAATGATCGACATCATGGTGCATGACGGCTTAACTGATGCATACAACCACTACCACATGGGAATCACTGCTGAGAATATCGTCGATCAGTGGGGACTGACAAGAGAAGAGCTGGATCA
>JAQSXD010000033.1 GCA_029266295.1 Bacillota bacterium
AGCAGGTTCTGAATTCGCATTGGTTATCTCGTCTGCATACGCAGGTAACGGATACCGGGAACGCAATGACTGATGATGAGATCATGGAATTCAGTAAAAGTATAGAGCCAGAGATATTAAAAGAATATCGGATTGCTGTCGGTACCCAGACAAAGGAGATCCTGAAAAAATTAAAAGCTGAGGATATGAAGAAAAAAGTCAAACCTGAATGTCTTGCAAGGATACGAAACGAACATGGGGTAACCGAGCATCCGGATAGCATCTGGCTGCTGGATTTTTGGGGAAAGAAGGATGTTGACGGAATTATCCTGATGCCCATTACAAGGCACCAGCTCGTGCATATTAATGAGGGGCTTCATATTAAGGAAGCCATAAGAAGAAAAAACGTGTTCTATCGAATCTGAAAGGAAGGGAGGAGCCAAGACCTTCCCTTCGAAAGAGTACGTTCTGCATCTTTGAAGCGTTAATCAGTGGATTGGAGGAGATCAGTATGAAAAAGCTTGTTCGATCAAGAGGAAACAAGGGCATGATGATGGCCCGTGCCTTTATTCTGACTCTTTTTTTGTTCCTTACAGGAATGCTGTTGATGGGATGCTCTCATGACGTTTCCAGTGAACGCAGTTATTTGCTCAGGGGAGAAAACGAGGAGTGGGCGGTCGATTATCAGATTACCTTCATCACCACGTTTCCGGAAGAAAACGGAAAACAATATGCTAAGAAGTCGAAATCAAATCGGATTACCATTACCTTTAAGAAAGATATCACGGAACTATCTGATATTAAGAACATGAAAATCAGTTACAAAGACAGCTTTGGCAGTGGTGGTTCCGAAGAACAAAACTATGATGAACCACTGGAAAAAACAGTGTTTCGCTTGGGTGGAGGCAGGTCGTCTTCCAAATCAGAACTCGTCGGATTTCTGGCAAAGCCAGAGAATTTCTATCAGGCAATGACAATTTACGGAAGTCCTGCTGGGGATGGTGCAGATAAAGCTTACGCAACAGTGACGGTGGAAGCGGATGATCGAATACAGCAGATACAACTGAAGCGGGTCAGAGAAATCGCTCATAAAACCGCTTTCTTGGAAATATTAAAGGAGCAGATTTCAGGGATTCAGGTTCCAAGCTATTATTTCAGCGAACTTAATCTTGTCAAACCAGATTTACAATTGGTTAAGGTAAATACCAGTATTGCCACCGGTTGGCTCGCTAACAGTGAAGAAGGAAGCGCAGAACAGGCTCCTGAGGAATTATTTTATGAGTTTATGATCAAAAATGTAGCAAAATCTCAGATTGGAAATTACTACCGTATGGGAATGGTCGATCTACAGATGATCCCAGGAAATCGTTTGAGCAGTATCATGAACCAAATTACCGGTCATCATTACAATGGGATTGACGGAGCGTCTGAGGCAGGTTTTGGGCTGATGACGAAAGGTGATTTTTTCAATTCCGGGGAGGAGTGCGAAATAATACTTTCATATGATCTGCAACCATATGAAACAGCGAATCTGAATGAACGTAACGCCCTTTCTGAAGAGCAGAAGAAGGAACTTCTGGATTGTGCTTTGGATGCGGTATTTATCATAAAATATAAGGGAGAGCCCATCGCTCAGTTTAATCTGGAGGACTACACTTCGATTTCTTAGATTCAAAATAACGTACTACAATGGAGAAAAACGATGAAGAAGCAACAACGGATCAAATTATCCAAAGAAACAAAAGATCATATGATCGCGGAAATAAAACGGTATTATCTAAACGAAAGAGATGAGGAACTAGGGGATTTAGCCGCAGCTCTTTTTCTTGATTTTATCATCGAGGAGCTGGCACCTGAATTCTACAATCAGGGTGTATATGATTCCAGCAATTTCATGAAAGATAAAAGTGAGGATTTACTCACGATTCAAATCTAAAAACGAAACTGCTGGAAGCAAAGAAAGGCCGCTATGAACTATTTTAATGTTATCAATGAAATTATTGCACTCATTCTTCTAATGCTGCTGGGATTTGTCTGCTATAAGATCAAGCTGTTTAACAAACAGTCTTCCCAGATGATGAGTACTCTTGTTATTAAAATTACCTTTCCTTTATTGATCATCGTATCAATGAATCGAGAATTTACAAAAGAACTGATGCATAACAGTCTTGCCCTAATCGGAATTTCTATTGTTGCTTATGCAGTCATTTTGTTTTTTGCTGAATGGTGGGGACGAAAAACCCAAAAGCCTCATGAGAAATCTGCAGTTCTAAAGTGGATCTTTGTCTTTGGGAACTGCTCTTTTATGGGGTTTCCGGTGGTGAATGCAATCTACGGGAGTGTGGGCGTATTCTATGCCGCAATCTTCAATATGTTTTATATTTTCCTAATGTTTTCTTACGGCATTGCCATTTTGCAGAAGGGGGCGTTTAAAACAGTCTGGAAAAGCTTGCTCAATCCCGGCTTGATTGCAACAATCATAGGGTTTGCAATGTTCTCATTTCATTTGACGCTGCCTTATGTGATTATAAGGCCTATGCAAATGGTCAGCGATATGACGATTCCTCTGGCGCTAATCGTAACGGGGATCAGTCTCGCTCAGATTCCACTGCGTGAGCTTATTCGGCCTGTTGACATTTGGGTTGTCAGTTTTCTGAGGCTGATCCTGCTGCCTGCTTCGGTGCTGCTCATTCTTCCGCGGTTCCATTTGAATCAGTATCTGATCGCTATACCGGCAATCCTGCTGGGTACGCCAGCTGCATTGACAGCGGGAGCATTTGCGATGAACTACGGGCTTGATGATCAGCTCGCGAGCAAGGGTGTGGTACTGACCAATTTTCTATCCGTCATCACGATGCCCATTGTAGTATGGGCCGTCATGCTGGTGATATAAGCCGGGTAAACGAGTTAATGAAATAGTATCTGAAGAATAAACGTGTATCTTTATCAGATTGAAAAGTGTGAAGAGAAATCTCTGATTCCTTATTCACACTTTTTTGACTTTTAAAATTAATTTATACAAGATTAATTTTTCTGTAACGAAATTTCATTTTATCCGATATATGCAGTGAAGGAGGGTCGTACATGTTTGAAACAGAGGATATCTATCAGGAATACGCCCAAATCATATTTAAATATCTCATGAGCCTTTGCAGTGATGCGAACCTTGCGGAAGAGCTTACTCAAGAAACCTTTTATCAGGCAATAAAGTCATCCAAACGGTATGATGGCAGCTGCAAGATTTCAACGTGGCTCTGTCAGATTGCAAAACATTTGTGGTATCAAGAGTTGGATCAGAGGAAAAGAAAAGGGACAGTGCTTTTAGAGGAGCATTTCGTTTCAGATGAATTAACTCCTGAGGAACAAGCAGGACTTTCTCTGGAAAAAATGGAACTCTTTAAAGCAGTTCACTTTTTGGATGTGACAGCGAAGGAAGTCGTTTTACTTCGAATTACAGGTGCCTTCAGTTTCCGTGAAATCGGAGAAATATTCGAGAAGAATGAAAATTGGGCAAGGGTTACATTTTACCGTGCAAAACAGAAAATTATGAAAGGACATAAGAAATGAAGTGTGAAATTATACAAGATTTAATACCCAGCTATATAGACGGTCTGACAAGTGATGAAAGCAACCACGAAGTGGAGGAGCATTTTAAGACGTGCTCCAATTGTGCTGCCATATGCGAACAAATGAAAGGAGAATTTCACCCCGATCGCTCGAAGTTGAATTCGGATGAGGTAAAGACTGCAATAAGGCCATTTAAGAAATTAAATAATAGGATACTTCAGTCTGTTTTGATTACGCTTGCAGTCTGTGCCTTTGCCGTGATTTGCTATTTTTATTTTTTCGCAATCGGATGGATGGTGGATTCCAAAGACATGGAGATCTCCTACGCAGTCGAAGATGGAGCGCTTCGTATCAATTTCGAACTGACCGACGGAATGGTACTTACTGCATGGAGTGATCGCAGCAGCTTTCCCAATTCTTCCTTCTCCTTTCGAGAGTGCTACAGCAGCGTGCTTGATGACAGAGGTGAACATCCAAACCAGTTTTCCCATGGGATACAACACTTTAATGAGGATGAATCGGTGAGGCCTTTTACGGAGGAGGATCTGGTCATTCTGAAATTCAAAGATAAGACCGAGATCTTACACTTGAAGAAAATTGCTGAAGACATGGGCCTGCAATAGCTAGTGGTTCGTTTTTGAAGAAAAATGGAATGTTTCATGGCAGGGATCGACTTTTGCGAGATGGGGATTGACACGATCAGAATAGGAACATATCCATAATTGGCGCATATGTTATTAAGGATGATAAAAATCTAATATCATATGTGGAGGTGATAGAATGTATTCTAACACAAACAACATTGACCATGGGATGCAATTCCACAGAGCGCCTACAACGGGATATATCCGTGTTCTGCATGCGTCTCCCGATGCTCCAAATGTGGATGTGTATGCTAATGATGATCTGATCGCAGCCGATTTGGCCTTTGGTGAAAGTACTGATTATATTGCTGCGGCTCCGGGGGATTACATCATAACCGTCTATGCTGCGGGCACACAAGAAAATCCTGTACTGAGCAACACGCTCACTTTGGAAGAGAATGCAAACGCAACAGTTGCTGCTATTGGAACTCTGGATGATTTGCAACTTTTGGCTATTCCGGATTCGGATTTGGTAATGGAAGCAGGAACTCCAATGGTTCGCTTCGTGCACCTTTCCCCCAACGCACCGGCCGTTGATGTGACGCTCCCCACAGGGAGGCTTCTTTTCAGCGATGTGGCATTTTCACAGCGAACGCCCTATATTCCGGCTCCCCCCAGAACATATACGCTCCAAGTCAGAGTTGCCGGAAGCCCTGATGTAGTACTTACCGTACCGGACGTGACCTTTGAGCCGAGCATGATGTACACGATCTATGCGATCGGCCTTGCAGGGGATGAACCTGCACTACAGGCTCTGCTGCTAACTGATAGATAGTGTGAAAAGCACCCCAAACGTTAGAAATTAACGAATATTGGGGTGTTTTTTATGGGAAATTATCGTTTGGAGGGGTGCTTCTGAAAGTAATGATCATCTTTCAGCTGAAGCGGCATATTGCTAACAACAATATGCTTATGCTTCAGCAATTTTTTTTCAATATACTTTCGTGTATTCCCATGAAGCAGAGCATGCCACCATTTCTTCACGATAAAACTTGAAAGCAACACCGTAATCATATCACCGGGTGTATGATCATACTCAGCAGATTCAATAAAGCGAATCAGAGGTTCAACTACCTTTCTGTAGGGTGAGAGCTTAATGACCAGCGGGATGTCAGTGTTTAGCTTATTGTACTTCTCCAGGATTATTTTTCCGTCCTCCTCGCTCATCACCACGGTAAATGCAGTCACCTCATCGCAGATCGTTCTTGCATATCTCAGAGCGCGCACGCTGGCTACATTAATACTTTCGATGGGTACGATGATCTTGTTATGATACTCGAGCTTTGAGAGATCAGCAGTTTCGTATTCGGTTCCCTTGATCTTAAGTTGTTCTCTCACTGCTATATAGTGCACGTAAACTTTCTTTTGAAGAAATACCATGACGGGTATGAGAATGATGATGATCCAGGAACCTTCCTCGAATTTTGCAAAGGCAATGATTACCACCACCGTCGCTGTGAGCAGGGCACCGAATCCATTTATTACTGCCTTGTAGTGCCAATTTTTGCTTCGCTCTCGCCGCCATTTTATAAACATCCCGCTTTGGGACAACGTAAAGGAAATAAAAACGCCTACGGCGTACAGACCAATCAATGAAGTCACGTTTGCTTGAAAGCCTATAATCAGCAGTGCTGAGGCTGCAGACAGGAGCAGGATGCCGTTGTCATAGCTGAGTTTATCACCTCTCATGCTAAGCTGCTGCGGCGCGTATTTTTCTTTTGCCATGACAGCGATCAACATGGGAAAACCGGTATAAGCTGTATTTGCAGCCAGGATCAAGATCACAAAGGTCGTGGCGGTGATGTAGTAAAAGAAAAAACTGTGACCGAAAATCTCTTCTGCGATGAGGATCAGCATAGCCCCTTCCTCGCCTGGGATCACGTGATAATAATTGGCGATAACCGAAGTTCCTCCAAACAGCAGCAAAATGATCATTGATAGGATGAGCAGTACGGTTTTGGCATATTTTGTCGACGGATCTTTAAAGTTGGGCACTGCGTTGCTTACAGCTTCCACTCCCGTGAGAGCGGTACAGCCACTGGCAAATGCTTTTAGCATGATCAGCAGGCTTATGGTTCCCAGAGGTTTTTCAAAATTTGGTTCGTTGGGAATATAGCCGTTCCACAGCTTGATGGCACCTCCGATGATCAGGATTACAATCCCTAAAATAAATGCATAAGCTGGAACTCCAAATACCTTCGAGGACTCTCTGATGCCGCGCAGATTCCCGATCATCAGTAGGATGACCAGTGCTGACGCAATCATCACACGATAAGGCTGAAGCCCTCCAAATGCAGAAGTAATCTGTTCAACGCCAGATGAAACGCTGACAGCCACCGTTAAGATGTAGTCTGCTGCCAAGGCAGCACCGGCGATCATTCCGGCTGTATCTCCTAAGTTTTCCTTGGAAACCATAAAAGCACCGCCGCCATTGGGGTAGCAGTCGATGGTCTGTCTGTAGGAAAGCATCAAAACCAATAAAAGACCGATGATACAGCCTGACAGGAGCGACATTTGCCCGTAAGCGGCGGCCCCGATCATGGGAATCAATACGAGAAGCATCTCCTGGCCCGCATAAGCAACGGAAGAGATTGCGTCTGAGGACAGAATGGGCAGTCCCCAAAGAATCCCTAGTTTTTCGCCGTGCAAGTCAGATGTTTTCAATGGTTTTCCTAAAATAATCTTCCTTAATTTGTCTATCATAATTACGTCACTGCTAATTTTCAAGGCAGTGAATTCCCTCCAGTTACACTTAAATATTGATCCAAAATAAAAAATATCGTACTTAACAATAACGATAACTGATTGTAAATTAAAATAGTATAAAGAAAACTGATCAGGGCATTAAGAAAGTATAAAGAGTTTCAAAAATCCATTGATTTTAACAGCAGATCAAGTAGAATACTCTCAGGCGGTGATGATAGAATGGATCAGGAGAAGAAACAGAACCCCATAGGGGTCAGAAAAAAAGGGAGATTAAAAATTTTCCTCGGATATGCAGCTGGTGTGGGGAAAACCTATTCTATGCTTGACAATGGACATGAGAAGCTAAAGAGCGGTGTTGATACTGTGGTGGGCTACGTTGACCAGGGATCGAGTCAGGAAACCCTCAGCCTTCTTGAGAAATTACCGATACTACCTTTGAAGAGCATTTCACACGGCAAATTGCAACGCAGAGAGTTTGACGTGGATGCAGCGCTGGAACGAAAACCAGAGTTGATACTGGTTGATGATCTGGCATATACGAACCCGCCTGAAATGAGAAATCTGAAACGGTATCAGGACATTGAAGAACTCCTGAATGCAGGCATCGATGTCTACACGACGTTGAATATACAGAATATAGAAAGCTTGAGCGGCATCGTTCAGAGCATCATAAAGGTCAGTCCGGGGAGAACCATTCCTGACTATATTTTTGATCAGGCGGATATGATTGAAACCGTTGATTTCGCGCCAGAGGAATTGATGAAGCGGTTGGAGGAAGGTAAAATTTGCCGCCACGCAAAGTCTGGAAATACGATCAAGTTTATTTTCACGAAAGAAAATCTGCGCCTCCTGAGAGAGCTTACCATGCGAAAGGCTGCAGACCGGCTCAGCTATGATAATCAGAGAGGTGTACCGACAGGCGATTCTCTTGTCAGAACAAAGTTTCTGGTTGTGATCAGTGATGGTGTACCCTCATCCAAGTCAATCCGCTGGGCAGCGAAAGCCGCAGAAGTGTTTCATGCTTCATGGGCGACTGTTTATGTGGATTCTATGAGAAGAAACCATGAAACTGAGGTACAAGAACAACTTGATCTTGCCAGAAAGCTTGGTTCTGAAACGGTAAGGCTGAACGGGCACGACGCTGCTGCTGTCATAGCTGAGTATGCAAGGGTTTCCGGGATCTCGAACATCGTGATTGGAAAGGTCAGAAATCGAAAAAGTATCAAGAAATTGTTTGATATGGAGCTGGAGGATGAACTTTTTGCTCTGCTGCCCAATGTGGAACTTCATATCATCCCGGAAAGTTTCCCAATGAAGCATCGAAAGCTGAGAAAACTGAAACTTACGGAAAATGTTGTTTTGTCATGGGGTGATACCATTAAAACATTGGGTACTCTAGCTCTTGCAACACTACTGTCCAAGGGCATCAATACGTTTATCTATGATGATCAGAATGTGATTACGGTGTACATTTTATCTGTTATGATTATTTCCAGAATTACATCTGGATATTTTTACGGTATGGCAGCCTCCATTCTGAGCGTCTTGCTGTTCAACTTCTTTTTTACAATACCGTATTACACGTTTGCTGCACTTCAGCCGGAATATCCGGTTACGTTCATGATTATGTTCATTGCAGCATTCCTGATCAGTACGCTAACGATGCAAATCAAAACACAAGTGAAAATTTCCGCAGAACGGGAGCATCGAACGAAGCTTCTTTATGAGATCAATAAGAAGCTGCTGCAGACAAGAGGACTGGAGAATATCGTAAAATTGACAAGTGAGTATATTACTCAGATTTTCGATCGTGCAGTAGTAATGTATACAGAGGATCCGGTGAATCCGGCATCGGGTTATTATATGGAATCCTCAACAGACCCTTATACTGCACAATTGAGGCGTGAAGAAGAACGGGAAGCTGCTCATTGGGTTTATCTCAACAGGAAGAAAGCAGGAGCCGGCACGGAAACACTAATGAACGCAGGGGCTCACTATATGCCGATCCTCTCACAGGGCAAGTCACTCGGTGTCATTGGAATATCCTGTGCAAACGGAAAGCTGGATCAGAACAGCATTATGTTTTTAAGAATGCTTGTATCACAGGTAGCCATGGCGGTGGAGAGACAATTTCTATCAGACGAACAAAGGCGCATCCTCTTAGACTCTGAAACGGAGAAGATGAGAAGTAATCTGTTGCGAGCGATCTCACATGATATCAGGACGCCGCTCACCGGGATTCTGGGCGCATCCTCCGTCATTTTAGAAGCAGGGGAGAATCTGGATAAAATAACCCATGACCAGCTCCTTTCCAATATCAAGGAGGATTCTCAATGGTTGATCCGTATGGTGGAAAATCTTCTTTCCGTCACTAGAATTAACGAGGGAACGATGAATGTTGCCAAATCACCTGAGGCTGTAGAAGAAATTGCAGCAGAAGCGGTCAGTCATGTTAGGAAGCGTATTTCAGATCGGAAAATAACAGTAAAAGTTCCCGATGAGCTGTTGATGGTACCTATGGATGGGATGCTGATTGAGCAGGTATTGATCAATCTTTTGGAAAACGCGATTAAGCATTCTTCGGAGGAATCTACAGTCGAACTTGAGGTTTGCTCCAAAGATCAGTTTGCTGTATTTGAGGTTCGGGATTTCGGAAACGGCATCTCGGAAGGAGATCTCGGTAATTTATTTGATACAAGGCTGCCGGGCAATGGGCGCAGCACCGATTCTTCAAGGGGAATGGGAATTGGTTTATCCATCTGCAGGTCCATAATCAAGGCCCACGGCGGTAAAATGGAAGCAGCCAACAGAGCGACAGGGGGAGCGGTGTTCCGCTTTTTTCTTCCATTGGAGGGAGCACAGGATGAATCATAATCCGTTGATTTTAATCGTTGAGGACGATGTGTCCATTTGCAATTTCATAGCTGCTGTATTGTCATCAAATCAATATCATTTGATCAAGGCTGAAACGGGGAAAACCGCGATTTCACTCGCTGCTTCCCATTGCCCGGATCTCATTCTGCTTGATCTTGGACTGCCGGATATGGACGGAATTGACGTCTTGAAAAGCCTTCGAGAATGGTCCGGTGTTCCCATTATCATCGTGTCTGCCAGGGGACATGAAAGGGAAAAAGTCGAGGCACTGGATTTGGGCGCTGATGATTATATCACAAAGCCCTTTGGCACTTCGGAGCTGCTGGCTCGAATCAGAACTGCGTTGCGCCACAGCCAAAAACCATTTACAGGAGCATCACGAAGGGATAAAATAACATTAGGTGAACTCGAAATCGATATAGAAAAAAGACTTGTTACGATAAACGGTAGAGAGGTACACCTGACTCCCATCGAATACCGGATGATACTGCTGCTCTCTCAAAATATGGGGAAGGTATTGACCTATGACAATATCATCAGAGAAATCTGGGGGCCATATACCAATGAAATCCAAACCCTACGGGTTAATATGGCCAACATCAGAAGAAAGCTCGAGGAAAATCCAGCCGAACCGAAATATATCGTCACCGAGGTCGGAGTGGGATATCGGATGGTAGAGGAAGTCTGATCAGGAGCTATCACAACACAAAAGGGAAGGGGAAAGAGATGAAAAAAGAATGGAAAGGGTTTCTTTGCGGTGTGCTTGCTACATCGCTTATTTTTGGTATGTCTTTCACGGTATTTGCCGAAACGGCAGGAAAGGCCATAACCGTCGCTTATCGCAATATCAAGATCTATGTGGATGGTGCCGAGGTTGAAACCACTGATGTCAAAGGAAATCCGACGGAAGCGTTTCTCTACAATGGAACAACGTATCTGCCGGTCAGAGGATTGGCTGCGGCATTGGGGAAGGATCTTGCATGGGATGGAAAGAGCAATCGGGTTTATATCGGATGGATTCCTGAAGATATGAGGCCTGTAGTCACAGTAAGTACCGCGGAGGAATTTCTGAAGGAGATCGGTTCCAATAAAAAGATTGTTCTAAAGCCGGGTGTTTACAATCTTTCTGCAGCAGATGAGGGAAGAGGTCTGACGATTTCAAACGTCAGCAATCTTACGATTGAAGGGGTGGAGTCCGGTCAGACGGAATTTGTTGTAGACTCTCGTTATGCCCAGGTGATGAATTTTATAAATTGCAAAGGCATTACAATTAAGAATATCAAAGCAGGCCATACACCATCAGAATATGAATGCGATGCAGGGGTGCTGCTCTTTGACGGCTGCAGCGACGTTTCTGTCAGCAATTCAGAGCTTTACGGCTGCGGCAGCATCGGGGTTACATTGCAGAACACGAACGGCTTCTACGGATATGATCTGGACATCAACCATTGTTCGCTGAGAGCAATTGAAATCCATGATTCAAAAAATGTTCTGTTTCAAGATTCTATCATCCGGGATCATGAAGCTTACAGCAATATCGTCTACATTGCACGATCGGAAAGCGTTACATTCCGGAACAGTGATTTCAAGAATAATAAGAACTTTCTCTGGAGCTTCTTTGAATTAACTGAGAGCGCAGACGTATTGATAGAAGATTGCCGCTTCGAAGATAATTCCAGAAAAACCGATCCTGATTGGGAAAATGTATGCTTTTTCAATGTTGGAGATGATCCGGCAGGGGCTAGCAGCGCGCTTACCGTACGAAATACGATCATGAAAGGAAACAAGAGCGATTTGCTGACAAGCAATAAAACGGCTGTAACATTTGAGAATTGCACTATGAGCAATAACACATGGAAATAGGGTGTTCTGATTCGGGAAATAATGTGCTATGATTCAGTGAATAGGGCTTTATGTTTAGGGAGCGATATGAAGAAATGGATTACAAAAAGCGGTCTTGAAATCCTCCGGCTGGCTGGAGGAATGTCCAAGGTTTTCGCTATTAAAAAGGAAAACCGGTTCCTCCTTATCGATACTGGACGCAAATCGAGCCGGCGTGCTTTACTACATGGAATAAATCGGATAGAAGACAGTGGGTGCAGCCTTGCTGCGCTGATTCTTACTCATGCTCATTATGACCATACGGCAAATATTGCGGCTATCCTAGCGAATCACAAGGTCCCGGTCATAATCAACCAAAGGGATGCGGTCTATCTAGAGTCAGGCAGGTCAGCATCCATTCGTGGGACTGTTCCAGTCATCCGATTCCTGGTGAAGAGGCTTGAGAAGGGGTTTCAGCTCCTTGCTCAGTACCAGCCCGTAAAATCCAATCTTCAGGTGGACGACGAGCTTACTCTAGAGACGCTTGGTTTTGAAGAGGTTGATCTTCTTTATACGCCAGGCCATACGATGGGATCACAAAGCATAATCGTTGATCATGAGGTTGCTTTGGTGGGCGATACCATGTTTGGAATCGTTCCAAGATCAATTTTCCCGCCCTTTGCCCAAGATGTGGATCTTCTTGTAAATAGCTGGAGTTGCTTACTTAAAACTGGCTGCTCTGTGTTCCTGCCGTCTCATGGCTCCAGTAACGCCAGGGAAGTGGTAGAGAAGGAGTATCGGAAGTATCAAATAAGGAGAGTGCTATGAGGTACATCGCACTGCTGAGGGGGATCAATGTAGGCGGAAATACATGTTAAAACCTTTTCCAGAACGCCAAATGGCGTAGGTTAATTTATTGCGAGAACTGATTTGGGAGGATTCGTATGGCAGTGATTATAAAACCAGATGAGCTTGAATATGCGGCCAAAGAGTCCGCAATCTTTGAGTTTGCGCTCTTGACTGGAAAGAAGCAATCCGGAGCGGCAAAGCAAATGAAATATGATATTCGCATGCTTGAAGCCGGGCGGTTTTCCTTTCCCTATCACTTTCACCGCAATTCAGAAGAACTCTTTGTGATTCTATCAGGGTGTGCTATGCTGCGAACTCCCACAGAGTTTTTGGAAGTGCATGAGGGTGATGTGATATTTTTCGAGATGGGCCCGGTAGGCGCACATCAGCTGTATAATCATACAGCTGAGCCTTGTCGATATCTTGACCTGCGAACTGTTTCCGGAATGGACGTTTGCGAATATCCGGATTCCGGAAAAATCAATATCTTGCCGGTACAGGAGGTCTACCAGACCGGAGATCAAGTTGACTACTATCAGGGAGAAGCGCAGGTCCGTGACAAATGGCCGTTGTCCATTCTGGAAGAGCCACGATAAAATGAACGGAGCAGCCTCTGAATGATAATAAAATGAATCATTATGCCGTTTTGAAACCTTCCGGTGAATTGATCCCGGTTGTGTCTTCAGGCGGCTTTTTTATATCGTTGGAGATGTCATACATACGAGATAAAAGTGCAAAGAGCCTGCAGTAAAAGAGGGATGAGCAGGCATAAAAAACCATTACATAATACTAATGTTGAAGGACATGCTGATATTATTAATAATAATATTAAATTATATCATTGAATAATCTTAATAAAATCAATTTAAATATTAATATAATTAATAAAATTATGAATAAATTTCAAAATATCTATTGCTTTACTTCAATAATAGTGATATTGTTGATTTATGAAAAAGGAGCGTGAGAAATATGTCCTACAAAGTAATCGGAAAATGCCCTGTTTGCAGTTCTAAGCTGAAAGCGATCAAACTGAAATGCAATCAATGCGGCACTGCCATAGAAAATGAATTTGAACTTTCCAAGTTTGAATATCTCAGCGTGGAGCAGCTGAAATTCATGGAAATCTTTGTGATGTGCAGGGGGAATATCAAGGATGTGGAGCGTGAGCTTGGCATATCCTATCCGACGGTCCGGGCAAAACTGGATGAAGTGATCAGCGCATTAGGCTATCCGGTTTCAAAAAAGCCTGCAGTCAATCAGAATGAAATTATTGATCTACTGGAAAAGGGCGAAATAACAGCAGATGCGGCGCTAGCGATGATGAAAGAAAACAAATATTAATAAGGAGTGAAAATAAAATGAAAGAGGAAGTAAAGAGAATCTTAAAAATGGTAGAAGAGGGAAAGATTGATGCAGACAAGGCGACAGAATTAATCGAGGCTTTGAACGGAAGCAGCGAAAGTCAGTCATTGACGGTGGCAGGCAGCAGAGATAAAATGCTGCGTATCAAGGTTTTGGGCGGAGAAGCGGACACGGTGAATGTGAACATTCCTGTTAACTTTCTAAAATCCATCGGAAATGCCATCAACAATGTAAAGATACCTGGTGTATCAGAACAGGAAGGAATCGATATAAAAATGATTATGGAAGCCATCGATTCCGGCTTAGAGGGAAAGATTGTGGATGTGAAAACCTCGAAGGGTGAGTTTGTGGAAATCAGTATTGATTGATCAAAAGAACCAGCATTAACTGTTAGAAAGGGTTCTGATGGTACTGGAAAGGGCCTCATTCGATTTCTGGAAGGGGTCTCCATGGATTGAGCATAACACGGAAAGGAATATTGGGAGTGAAGATTTATATCAAGGAAGGGGAAGGACGGCGATATATGATTCCGGCACCCCTTTGGCTTGTAAAGGCGGCACTGGGAGTCGGAGGATTTGGTGTCAGAGCTGCCAGAAAATATGTTCCAGAGGACCAGCGGATCTACTACGATAGCATTGATTTCAAAGAATTAAGCAGGGGTTTCGATGTGCTAAGTCAATATAAGGGACTGACTATGGTAGATATTAAGGCAAAGGATGGAACAGAAGTAAAGATTATTATATAAGGAAAACAAAAGGCTGCGGCAGAACGAAATTGCCGCAGTCTTTCCATTTTATGTAGTTTAATAATTTTGCATGGTAAAAACTTTTTAGCAGACCGGTTTGTCTAATCATTACAAGGAGGTAATACAATGTCAAAACAGGTAGAGAGAAGCTGCCTGTTTTTTGGAGATATCTTCAAGACGAAAGAGGATTTCTGTTTGCTGTAAGGGCCTGGTAATGGTATAATGAATACAATGTACACAAAAAAACATTATAGACAACAAATTTACTCATCGATTTAGAAAGGTATCAACTATGGAAATTCTAGGATTATCAATTACACAATTTCTCACGGGCATTTTATCGATCGTTATGATTGACCTGGTTCTCGCTGGAGATAATGCCATTGTCATTGGCCTTGCCTGCAGGAATCTGCCGAAAAATATGCAGCTCAAAGCGATCT
>JAQSXD010000432.1 GCA_029266295.1 Bacillota bacterium
AGCAGGGGATAATTGAAAGAAGAGAGAAGGAAGTCTTGATTAAATATGTTTTTTGTCCCCCTTTAGCATAAAACGAAGACTTCTTTCTTTTTATCATAAATAAATTATATCGTTTCAGTATGATAACTCTGTTCCTCAATCGGAAAAAGTGTGGAATGCGTGGGTCAGAATTCCAGATCCCGCTGCTCACACTTTTATTATGTGTCTTATCAGCTTCTTTTCTTGCTGGCAAGGATGAGCTATTTCTAGTAATTTTTGATTAATATTTTTTAATTGAAAATCGGAAACAATAAAGTTATACTAGATGAGTAGTGATTTTACATAAAACTAACATTGATATATATTGGAGGAAAGCAGTGGCAAAATTTTTAGTTGATAAGAGCGGCCCATTACATGGAGAGGTGGAAATCAGCGGTTCTAAGAATGCAGTACTGCCAATTATGGCAGCTGCTATACTGACAGAAGAAAACTGTCACATCCTGGATGCACCTGTTTTAAGAGACGTTGATGTAATGTGCAAGCTGCTTAGCAGCATCGGATCTGAAGTAAAAGCAGATTATGCAAATAACGTAGTTGAAATAGAAACAAAACATATTATCGCAAAAGAAGCCCCATATGAACTGGTTAAGAAGATGAGAGCATCGATACTGGTCATGGGGCCGCTTCTTGCAAGAACAGGAAGAGCAAGAATTGCACTGCCCGGGGGGTGTGCCATCGGTGCAAGACCCATCAATCTGCATTTGAAAGGTTTTCAGGCATTAGGCGCAGAAATAGAGGAAGGGCACGGTTATGTGGAAGCAAAGGCTGACAAGCTGATTGGAGCCAACGTATACCTGGACTTTCCAAGCGTGGGAGCCACTGAAAACATTATGATGGCCGCAGTTTTGGCAGAAGGTACAACGATCATTGAAAATGTAGCGGAAGAACCTGAAATTGTTGATCTGGCAAATTTTCTAAACAAGATGGGAGCCAAAATAAAAGGAGCAGGAACTGATACGATAAAAATCGAAGGTGTTGAACGATTGCATGGGACAAAACATGCCGTTATTCCAGACCGCATCGAAACTGGTACGTTTATGGTGGCTGCAGCGATAACCAGGGGGAACGTCTTGATTAAGAATGTTGTACCCGATCACGTAAAGCCTGTGATTGCCAAACTGAAAGAATGCGGTGCAGTAATTGAAGATGGGGATGATGGAATGCGTGTGAGAGGAGATATCAATCCGCTCATTGCAACAGATATTAAAACATTGCCTTATCCTGGGTTCCCGACAGATATGCAGTCCCAATTTATGGCACTTTTGACCACTGTCACAGGGCCCAGCGTTGTGATAGAAACAGTATTTGAAAACCGATACATGCACATCGGCGAATTAAACCGGATGGGAGCAAATATAAAAATAGAAGGAAGAAGCGCGATTATGCCGGGAGATAGAAATCTCCAGGGCGCACAGGTTATTTCAACGGATTTAAGAGCAGGAGCTGCATTGGTTCTGGCAGGACTGATGGCAGAGGGTACTACTGAAATTTCTGAGGTTTACCATATTGAACGTGGCTACGAAGACTTTATTGAGAAATTCAAAAAACTGGGAGCATCCATTAGAAGAATCGAAGACTAAGACCCAAGCCTAATAAGGCGGCAAAGTCAAAAAATAGGATTATTCTATCAAAGATATAATACAGCAAAAAAACCGGAGTGGAAAAGCTCCGGTTTTTTTCAAATTTCAATTTAATAGACATCAACGCCGGTGTAATAGTGGGTTAGAATCTGTTTGTAATTGTAACCCGCTTGTGCCATACCATTGGCGCCGTATTGGCTCATGCCTACGCCGTGGCCATAGCCGTCGGTGGTAAAGACTACCGTATCGCCCTGTACCGATACGGTGAAGTCCGCTGACCGCAGCCCGAAAAGATCGCGTATTTCCCTGCCTTTCATAGTAAGGTTACCAATCTGCAGTGTTGCCACCCGTCCGCCTTCGCTGCGTTCGACGACTTTCACGGTGTCGGCAGATACCGTACCAAGATCCTTGCCGGGGTTTGCTTTCTTAACCTTTTTTTTAAATTCCGAAAGGGAAATATCAGCCTGTTCTGCCTGATGGGGAGCTGCTGTTTCATAAGGGCTGTCTACACTTCTGAGATAAGGTACTGCCGATACGAATACATCCTCGGAGTTCTCTGTTTTACCGCCGCTGGAAGAGTGAAACAATGGCTGCTCAACAAGCGCACCTTGATAATACATCAATTGTCCTTTCGTACTGTTCACAGCATCCTGAATTTTCGGCCACCCGGTTGCCATCCACTCAGCCGATTTGATTTTTTCCAATTCGCCGGGACTGCGGTATACCTGACAGTGAACATCGTCACAGACCGGTGCGGATGGGTGATTGGCGGGATTGCCGCGAACGACCTTAGAGAGGGAGTAGGTTCTGGCCGCCACAGCTTGGGCCTTCAGGGCTTCCATTTCAAAATTGGCAGGCATTTCTCCGGCCACAACTCCCATCACATAGTCCTCAAATGCGATGGACTCAGTTTTCTCGGTAGCAGTGCGGTAGACGTTTATGTAATCGGGGACCTTCATGCTTACTTGTTTCGGAGGTGTATCGGGCGGCATTTCTCCCCGCTCATCCGTTTCTGGATATAAGCTGACCAGAGCAAGAGGTAAAACGATCAAACAAAAAATCACCGCTGAGCAAATAACGGCGAATGATTTCAATAGATATCCTTTGCGCTTCATCTTTATTCCTCCATTGTGCCTGTCTAAATCCTCTTTGTAGATATGTACTGTAAAGTATATGAATCAGAGGATAAAATCATGCCAGATGGAGTATGTAAAAGGGAACACTGCCCTTATGGGGGAAAAAAAACGCCAACCAGGCTACGGATGGCGTTTTTGTGACTTAATACATATCAATTATTCCTTAGCGGACTCGGTTTCATCATCGACTTTTTCTTCGAGAACCTTTTCATATTCTGCGAAAATAGCGTCTTTGATTTTGTTGCGTGTTTCGGAAACCAATGGGTGCGCGATGTCTCTGAAATCTCCTTCGCCCATCTTTCTACTAGGCATTGCGATGAATAAACCATTTTGGCCTTCAATGATCTTAATGTCGTGGACTACGAATTCATCATCAAATGTGACGGAGACGACAGCTTTCATCTTGCCTTCATCATTTACTTTTCGGACTCTTACATCAGTTATTTTCATACTGAAACCACCCTTTCCTGCCCAACTA
>JAQSXD010000433.1 GCA_029266295.1 Bacillota bacterium
CAAAGATCGTACTGATGCTCCCTCCTGTTATCCCTTCTATAATGCGTCCTGCAAATAGTACCCATAGCGCACCTCCTATGCCAAAAACGAGGTATCCGATGGCAGAACCAAAAAGGCATATCAAAAGTAATGGACGACGACCGTATCTGTCACTCAAAGCTCCGAGTGCGGGAGCTGCAAAAAACACGCAGACTGCATATACAGATGTTAGAAAGGTAACAACGATGGCTTGGTCTTTGGGATTGCTGATATAAGGCTCTACCAAGAAGGGAACAACAGGTGCTATGATGGTGAAGCCTATTCCGCAAAGGAACACAGACATGAGGCCAAATAGGAGTGCTCTTCTGTCTACGATTTCGTTTGCAGCCTGTTTTTTATATGGTTTCAATTTGATCACAAAATTTCTCCTTTTCATTTATTGCTTCCTTGGATGCAAAAACATGTTATCATCATTTTGCTTCCTTGTCAACAAAATGGCAAGAAGAAAAAAACAGCCTACTCTGGAAAGAGCTGGCTGCCTTGTCTTCACTCAAATTCTTCAATTGGTTCAGATTTGGATTCCACATCCAGTGGTTCGGATTTGAGAACCTCATCCAATTTTCTTATTTCTGCATCCAGATGTCGGTTATACCCTTCTACGAAGCGGAGCATACTGTCAAACTGTTCCTCAGTGACCTGTTGGAATACTACTTTATCTCGCTTTTGAAATTCTCTGTGAAGTTCTTCATGGATTTTATAGACTTCTGTCCCTTTCTCCGTAAGCCTGAAATAGATTTCTTTTCTATTTTCCGGCTTCCTGTAGCTTTCTATAACGCCTTTATTGATCAATTTTGCTGTTAATTTGCTGATTGCGCCGGTCGTCATAAAAAAGGATTCCGCAAGTTTTGTTACGTTTGGATCTTCATTTCTTCCTATGTATTCAATGCAATGCACTTCTGACGATTTATAGCCCTTAAGGCTTTCCTCCATCTTTAACCGGTTAAGCCATCCCATCTTGTTTAATACGTCCCGGAGACCTCTCATGACCTGTTCTTCTTTGTTCATTGACCTTTTCCTCCTGATCCTAGATTCTATTCATCCTTATGATTTTTCCCTCACCATTCGGCAGTAGACTTTGTCTGACCATTCCATAAGCCGATCCCGTTGCAGGATGCCTGCCGTAAAAAGGATTACGGCGGCAATTGCCAGCGCGATGAGCCCAATATAACTTCCATTATAGAACATGCTGCCCATCATGACACTTCCCATCATGGCAGGGAGCCTTCCTCCCAGTGATAGTAAAAGGAACGGCGTGATCCGTATTTCTGATACACCCGCGGCATATGTGAAAATATCCTTGGGAATCCCAGGGATCAGAAAAATTACAAAGAGAATCACGAAAGATCTCTTCTTGTTCAATGTATGAACAAACCGAGAAAATTTTTCTTCTCCGAAAATCAAATGGAGTGCATCCTTACCAAGCAGACGGGCCAGATAAAAGGTTATCACGGTGCCCAAGGCAACCCCAATCACTGAAAAGAGAAGCCCCAGTAAAAATTTGTACGCATACCCCGCCGCAAACTGCAGTGCCTGCCCCGGCAAAACCGATATAATAATCTGAAACACCTGCAGCCCGATATAGATGAAGATGCTTGCAGTCTTGTACTGTTTCAATACTTTATTGATTTCCTCCAGGTTCTTAAACCGATCAATCAGTTCTGGATACGTAAAATACACATAAAGCGGCACTGCAATGATAATACTGAGCAGAATTACCAGCTTTAGTATGGAAACAAATGTTCTTAATCGTTTTTTGTGCGCTGAAGAATCAATGGTCATTTCTCTCACCTGAATTTAATAGTTGATCATGATTATATTGTGACCTGATTATTATGTCCTAATTCTTTCGTTTTATCTCCTTGCAGCGCTTTCTGAATGTCACGCTCCAGGTTGTATGGGACTTACTCGTCAGTATCCTCCTTATTCTAAGGCCATCTATTTGCTGAAATTCAAAAGATTATTTCTATATAATTCCTGAAGCGCTTTGATCACGCCAAATTTCGAGTGTTCATAGGTCAGGCCTCCCTGAAAGTAAACGATATACGGCGGCCGTATCGGAGCATCAGCACTGAGCTCAATGGACGAGCCCTGGACAAAAGCACCTGCCGCCATGATTACCTGATCTTCATAACCAGGCATATCCCATGGAACCGGCTTGACGTGAGCGTCAATGGGCGCTGCCGCCTGAATCCCTTCGCAGAATGCAACCACTGCTTCCGGCGATCCCAATTTCACAGCCTCGATGATGTCGCTCCGTTTTTCTTCAGGCTTGGGGCAGACATCAAAGCCGAGATTTTGGAAGACTTTGGAGCATAGAATTGCCCCTTTCACAGCTCCGTTTACTGTTTTGGGCGCAAGGAACAACCCCTGGAACATGGTACGGGTCTGGCCGAAGGTAAGACCGCATTCGCCGCCGATTCCCGGGGAAGTCATCCGATAAGATATGTTTTCGATCAGGTCAGAACGGCCTGCAATATATCCGCCTGTTAGTGCAAGTCCGCCGCCGGGGTTTTTGATCAGAGAGCCTGCCACAACATCAGCTCCAACTTCTGTTGGTTCCTTAACATCGAGGAATTCACCATAGCAGTTGTCTACCATGCAAACAATATCAGCGCGTATGGATTTTACAAACCGGGCCCATTCTTCTATTTCCGGAATGGTAATGGCTTTTCTCCAGCCGTATCCAGTGGCCCGTTGAAGTGTAACCATCCTTGTTTTTGGTGTGATTGCAGCAGCAAGAGCTGAAAGGTCTATGGTACCGTCTTCGTTCAATTCCACTTGTTTATAGAGAATTCCAAAATCTTTGAGAGAACCTTTTCCTTCGCCCCGAATTCCAATTACTTCTTCCAGTGTATCGTACGGCTTTCCGGTGCAGTAAATCAATTCGTCTCCCGGTCTTAGAATTCCGGACAGTGTCAATGTGAGTGCATGGGTTCCGTTCACGATAATCGGCCGAACCAAAGCGGTGTCTGTTTTAAAAATATCGGCATATACTTTTTCCAGTGCCTCCCGCCCAGGATCGTTATATCCGTATCCCGTATTCCAGCCAAAATGCATGTCCGAAATTCTATTCTTCTGAAATGCATTTAAAATCTTGTATTGGTTGAAGGCCATGATGTCGTCAAGTTCATAAAAAATATCTTGAATTTGGCCCTCTGCTTCTGTAACTGCATTCAGTACGTCTTCGCTGAT
>JAQSXD010000034.1 GCA_029266295.1 Bacillota bacterium
CGCTTAGAGTAGATTCTTCTTTCATTTTTTACCTCCTTGACAAAACAGTACCTCACTTTGCATCGGCCGCACAAACCCCTCTATTTCTAAGGGGATTTTCCAACCTTCACCGATGCTGCTCGAATGATAAAATCTCACCTCCTTTTCTTTTTTGTTCGTGTTGTGAACACATTGATTGCCTTGTGAACTTTATGAATAGTATAGATAATTCAGAATTGTTTTACAAGTGTTTTTTTGTTTCTATCTTGGGTTTTATTTCTTCGCCCTACAGGTTCTTCATCTAATTCATTATATGACGGCCCCGTAACGCCATAACAACCCTTTACGGGACCAAAAAAACCGCTGAGCAGTGCTCAACGGTTCCACATTTTCATTTTATCCTAATTCTGCTTATTCTAATTCAGTCTATTCCCTAACGTGATTTGGGGCTTCCTTTACGGTCATGCAAGCTTTCATCAGGGCGAAAGCAACGTCTGTTTCCAGCTGTTTTTTGTATGCTTCCAGCTGGATATACTGTTTGCCCGCGTGGGAAGTTACATACTTTGGAGGAAGCATATTGAGGGCCAATGCCAATACGTCGCAAATACATTGTTCACAGGTACACAGATCCATTCTTGACATAACATCAAGGATCTTTTCATTTGCGATTGTCTCCACTACATTGAAAATCTCATGTTTTCTGCAGACCAATGTGCTGTCAATCTTTTCCCGTCTGGGTGATTCTTTGATCCGTTCCCCATCCTCCTGGGCTTGACTGTACTGCTCCATGTCAGCACCCTCCTTTTTATTTTTGCTGTAGCTTGTACTACATGCCGTAGAGATCCTGCATGGTTCTCTCAACTGATTATATTAAATAACGCATCGGAATTCAAGTGCTTCATTTCGCTGGCAGCTTTATTTCGTAGGTTGCTTCATTTCGTAATCGCTTATTTCGTAGGCCAGTCATCTTTTGATACATTCATGTAAACATCTTCCATGCTGTGGAACTTATCCTTGATAATGGTTGTCATCATATTATCCTTTGTAACTAAAAGAGGCTCTATTTTATAATAGGGTACATCAAACCGCCCGTCATTGATGGTGTCGTTCGCTTTAACAATGCGACCTCTGGCCATCGCTACTGCAAATTCAGCGCCTTTGGTGGCTTCAATGTCAATGGGTTTATACACGGTAGCGGACTGGGTTCCTTCAACAACCCGCTGGCAGCCGTCTAGATCTGCGTCATGTCCCACTACAATGACCTTTCCAGCAAGTCGCTTCTCCGTCAGCACATGAACCGCAGCACCGGCGAGGGTATCATTTCCCGCTATGATGGCATCAAGCTGAGGGTTTTGATCCATCACTTCTTCCATGTAAGCCAGCGCATTCTCATAAAGCCAATCCTTAATCCATGTTTCTCCCACAATTTTGATAGACCCCTCCTGAATCCCCTGATCCAGCAGACTCATATAGCCATCCCGGTACATAGCTGAATTATTATCCGATTCCGATCCGTTGAGCAGCAGATAATTTCCCTGAGGCCGTTTTGCAATTGCGGCCTCTCCCATCAGTTCACCGACCTTAATGTTGTCAAAGGAAATATAAAGATCCACGTTGGCGTTCTTTACAAGCCGATCATAGGAAATCACTTTAACGCCTCTGTCCTTGGCCTTTTTCACCATTCCCGCAGCAGAAACCGCGTCATGTGGAACGAGGACCAGAACGTCAATCCCTTGATCCAGAAGATACTGCACTTGTTTCTCTTGTTCCTGGCTGTCACTGTACGCGATCTGCAGAATGACTTCTGCTCCGAGCTCCTTTGCCTTTGCCACAAAGATGTCTCTGTCCCTAAGCCAACGTTCATGTACCAAGGTATCCATCGAAAACCCGATGACAATTTTATCTTCCTCAGCGGTCTTTGTGTCTGCCTCCTGTTCGGGTGACTTTCCACAGCCCCATAGCATTGCAACGCTGAGCAGGACTGCTGCCAACAGCATCAGTCTCAACAGAACGGGCCGCACCGCCTGCATTGAGCTTATCCCTTTACGCATTTGACCTCCTCCTTAGTTGCCCATATGGCTTTCCTTGTATTCCGTCGGGGTAACACCGGTAATTTTCTTGAAAATCCTGCTGAAATAGTTGGGATCACTGTAGCCGATGCTATAGCAAATTTCCTTAATGCTTAGATCGTCACCTTCAAGCAGGCTTTTTGCAATTCGTATTCTGATGGAGGTAAGATAGTCGATAAAATTTTCCCCTGTCTCCTCCTTGAACAGCTTGCTTAAATACTGAGGACTTACATTGATTTCTCTTGCAACATCTTCCAAAGTAATCGCTTTGCTATAATTTGTCTTAATGTATTCCTTCGCTCGTTTCGTAAGGCCTCCTGCTTTATAATCTCGATAGGAATTAATCTGGGCAATCACGCTCTCCACTCGTTTTCTGCACCAGATACGAAGCTCGCCCAAATCGCTGATGGAAAGCATATCCTCCAGCAGATCCACGCCTCCGTTTCCTCCTCCCGGCTCATATTCCCAAGACAAATGGCTGACAAGAAACACGATCTCCAAAAGCTTGTTCTTAATCCGCAGCGGCTGATCGCTGTACTCCCTCACAAGCCAGTCAAAGATACAGTAAAAGGCCTTGACGCTTTCCGTCACATCACCGACGGTAACCTTTTGAAGCAACAGCTTTTCCTTATATTCCGGATATTCGGTATCGACAGCAGCGGTGCGCGCGGTAATGTCCATATAGTGCATGACTCCCGTTCCCTGCAGATAGCGCAGTGCTTTCAAGGATTCCTCATAGGATGCGGCCAGCATGTCAAACCGCCGATATCGTTTTCCGATGCCGATCTTTAATCCACAGTTCAGCCGTTCCGAGAGCTCGCGTATTACGTTTTCTCCCAATGCGATGGCTTCTTGTCTGCCACTATACTCATCCGCTTCCTGGCCTGAAGGCACAATTACAGAAATTCTGTTTAAAATTGCCGGCCCAATGACACATCGACATAGATCTTTCAGGGTTTCTGTAACGATAGGATAGAATTGTTGACTCTGCACATTGTATCCGATTTTATTATCCCCGTATCCACCGGTCTCTTCGTCTACAAATTCCACTGTAAGAAGATACCCGCCATCTTCCTCTATTTCAAGAATTCGTTTGTAGTTTGCAATCTCATTGGTGTTGTCATCAAAGGAAAGGATCGAGTACACAAAGCCGCTTTCCAGTATGGGTCCAATAAACTCCAGTTTTTCCTTCATCTCCAGCTCGATTTTCCACTTTTCCTTCTCAGCCCGGATCTGATCCATCGCCTTATTGATCACCTCGACGACCTTCACACGGTTCACCGGCTTAAGAAGATATTCCATAACACCCAGATTTACCGCTTCCTTTGCAAATTCAAACTGGTCAAAGGCAGTAAGAACAATGATTGCGATCTGCTTATGCCGCTTCCTGATCTCCCTGATGGCTTCAATTCCGTTGATTCCCGGCATGCGAATATCCATAAACAGGATATCCGGCAAATGTGCTTCCACCAGTTCAATGGCTTCCCGTCCCGATCTTGCCGCTGCTGTAAGCTCCACATCGTCGAAGCTTTTTTCAATGATAAACTTCAGAGAATCGATGGCAACCTTTTCATCATCAGCAATCATTATTTTAACCATACATGCTCCTTTCAAGGCAAACACAGCATCAGAAAATTTCCGTCTCCAGCAGAAGAGAAATCAAAACCAGGCCGGTTCCTGGGGAATATGAAGGACAACCTCCGTCCCCTTCCCTGGTTCGCTGTAGATATCCAAAACTTTTTCTCTGGAGTAAAAGATTTTAAGCCGGTTTATGATATTGTTCAGCCCGATTCCGTTGGTATGCCCCTCATGGCCGCCGGTCTCGTTTCGTTCGTTTGTATCACCGCCCAAGATCTGTGTGATCCGCTTGGCGCTCATACCCTTACCGTTGTCCCGGATGGAAATCACCGCATCGCCCTCCTGCTCCCTCACAGACACACCGATTACGCCGGTGTACTCCACATCACCGATTCCGTGGATAAACGCATTCTCTACAATGGGCTGAAGAATCATGCAGGGAATTTTTCGCTCCAGTACGCGGTCATCCTTCTCCAGTACGAATTCTATTTTGTCCGCAAATCGCTCATTTAAAAGATGCATATAATTTTCGACGTTCCGGATTTCATCACCAATGGTAACGGGCTTATCCAGATTTCTCATATTATAGCGGAACAGTTCCGCAGCATTTTCAATAAAGGAACACGCCCGGTCCGCCCCCTCCATCATAGCAAGCTGGGCGCCGGCATTCAAGGTATTGAACAGAAAGTGAGGATTGATTTGGGATTGGAGCGCATGAAGTTCCGCTTCCCGAAGATTTGTTTTCATGATTAGGTTTTCCATTTCCTTTTCCTGCAGCTTACGTTCCAGCCCAACCTTTTCATTAATTTCATTAATGTACTGGCGGATACTTTCCGTCATCCGGTTGAAGGCTTCCGCCATGATCCCTATCTCGTCGTCTGTATCTACTTTGACACTGGGCACATCAAAATTCCCGTGGGTAATTTCATCGGCCGCCCGGGAGAGTTCGAAAATAGGCTTGGTAATCCGGTAGGTAAACCAAAGAATCAGTACAATGCTCAAGATGAAGATGGAAAGCAGCACGCCGATATTCAAGGTCTCCACAAGACGTATGCTCTTTCTTATGGAAGTATAACGGTCTGTATTTTGAAAGAATAATGTGTTATTCAGTTTTTGAATGTATTCTACGATATATTGATGGATCTTTGTGCTTTCGTTGTGATGATAAAGATAATCATCCACCATCCTTGATCTTCTGGCCTTTACAGCTTCGTCCATCTCATCCAGATAGCTGGATACCATATTGCGGATATCCTTCATAACCAAAGCGTTATCGATACCGCTATTGTCGATCTGTATGGCATTTACTTCCTCCCACAGATCATAGGAATACCGGTAATAATCATCCAGGCTCTTCGAATGTTTTGTTTCCAAATAGTTTTCATAAGCGTAGTTCAGCTGCTCCAGCGTATCGTTCAGATGATTGAGCTGCACGTTCAGCTCAAAGGTAGAACTCATTCGGCTCATGAGAACGGATATGGTGTAATAGGGAAAAATATTCAGGGCACTCATAATGATGATGATTGCCATGAAATAAAGAATCAGTCGTTTTTTCAGACTGTTCCGATGCCATAAATGCAGTCTATTCCGCTCCTTTTTCATCGTCCTTCTCCAAAAATTTCGAAACATTGGATTTTGTAATCAAACGGGTGTCCACGGTAAAGTAGGCGGAGGTCCTTCCGCTCTTTTTTAAATCGACCAACGCTTTTATCGCATCATATCCCATCTGTTCATGGCTGGCAGAGACGGTGCCGAAGATGACGCCGTTATCGATGTACCGCAGGATTTCCGGTGTATCACCGTAACCGATGATGCTGTAGTTTACCTTATTTAGATCGATGAGGCGCTGGGCAACCAGGGTAGTATCCTTTGCATTGGTGCAGATGATAGCATCCAGATCAGGCTGATTGATCAGGACGCTCTGTATGGTGTCCTCAAGGCTGAGGAAGTTTGCATAATTATATTGTATGGTCTCTACATCGACCAAGGGAGAAGATTTGACCGCGTCCATAATTCCGGTAACCAATAGATTCTGCACCACTGTGGCTCCGGCGCCGTTGTCACTGACCAGAATGACAGCATTGCCGTCATTGAAAAGTGCCGAAAGCAACATTCTGCCCATATCGATCCCTGCAGCGTACGTATTGACACCTACGAAGGCGGACCGTTTGCTGTCTTTGGAATCGGTGCTGATGGTGACAACCGGAATCTTTCTTTCTACGGCTTTATCGATGAGCTTTCCTGTCTCGATTTCATCCCAGGTATAGGTTACGATCCCGTCCACCTTGGAGACGATGGCCATGTCCAGACACTTTGCCTGTTCATCGGCGTTCATCTCGCCTGGCGAGTTGAACTCTACAGCCACATTGAATTCCTGGGAAGCCCGCTCTACTCCCTTTTTTACAGAAAGCCAGAAAGGATCATCCATATTTTCGCAGATCATGGCGAAGTGGTATTCTGGGTTGTTTTTGGGCACGATAATACCGCCGCTGCTGTCAAGGGAATGCAGCGCACTGTTGATATTAAGATAAATGACCATCGTTATGGCGACGATAGGCAGCACCACGAGAAACATGAGAACCAGGTAGTTTTTTTTCTTCACTGTCGCTCCACTCCATTTTCGGGAAGATATGTCTTATTATAACTCATCTGCAGAAAATTTTCGACTGGAGAAAAACTTTCGCCTAGATAAAAATCCGGCAGGATACCCCGCCGGATTTTATTAATTCATATTTTATGTCACACCCATATTTGCAAAACCCACTGGTTTCGCGCAGAGTACCTTTTGGAATCAGTTTCGCATTAAGGAACCATTGTTGTCGGAAACTCTACGACATCAGCATTTTCAGGAAGCGAAATGTTCGGTTTCTGAGAGGTCTCTGATACTTTGGTCTGATAGCTGATATCCATCTTCATCTCTTTTTCCATATCAAAGCTGATCTGACCCTTTGCTTCTTTCTGATTTCCTGTCATAGTAAAGCTGCCTTTAAGACCCTCTTCATTCACGGTGCCGCTGCACTCATAAGCGCTGAGTTTCCCTGCGGTTTCCTTGATCACAATATTTGCACTATAGCTTCCGCCAGAAAGTGCTTTTTCAAGAAACTCATCGACAGAATCCTTTGTAATCCCTTCTGTGAGTGCCGTCTTTGCCGCAGCAGCAGCGATAGCCGCTTTGTCAACTTTAGCGGTGTATGTATTGGTACTTCCGGAAGTCTGCTTTTTGAACGCATCATCTCCCAGCAGGTTCTTTAAAAACGCATAGGACATCTTTATTTCCTTATAGGTGTCCGTATCCGTACCAGGCAAAACCTTCAGATAAGTAGCCAGTACGTTGGAAAGATCCACGTCGTTATATCCGAGCTCAGACAGAGCCTTTAAATCGATCCCCATCTGATTGTACATGTCGTAAACATTCATCTTGTACCAGGTATTCTCTCCAGCGGTGGGGTTCATGACTGAGAACAGGTTGGACTGCATGAAGGTCTCCCCAGTTTCACCATTGAGCTTGATTTTCATCTCGGTATTTTTGTAAGCATTGAGAATTTGCTCGGTCATTGCTTTTTCTTCTGCAGATAGATTGGAAAGCATCTGATCAAAATTAAACGCATACTTCACAAGCATGTCAGCATTCATCTTCTGCTGAACTCCGCTCATGGAGCCTTTTGCCGACACGTTTACCGGCATACCTGCTCCGGCATCGGCTACAGACACGTTCATATCAAATTCACCTGTTGACTGATATGCCTTTTCCTTGTCAAGATCAGAGGACAGCAGTTTCTTCAGCACGCTGAAATCCTCGTCAGCAGTTCCAAAGATCGTTTCCGGATCGATGATGATTACGGTCTTGTTCTGGGCATCCCAGCTCACAGCAGATCCCATGCTCTCCCCGATAAAACGGACCGGAACATAAGTTGCGCCCTCTGCCTTATCGATAAACGGAACCACATCCATCGTTTTCGTTACGGTGACTCCGTTCTCCTTAATCATGATATCTTTCTGACCGATTACAAAGGAAAACTCATTGTCGGGTGTTACGGCAGAGACCGTTTTTGTAGCTGTATCATAAGATACTTCTGCTCCCATAGCCTGAAGAATCAGACGAAACGGCACCATAATCCTCCCATCCACATTTTTGACAGCTCCTGCAAAATCCAGGCTGTTTCCGTTGTACTGCACCTTGGTAGCATTGTTGTCTGCTGCAAACGCTGTCAACGACCCTGATAGTACCATTGTTAAAATCAGTGCTGCTGCCAGCAGTGTTTTTAATGTTCTTTTCATTAATTTCTTCCCTTTCTTTCCTATATAGTTCGCCTCCCGCTTGTGTGGCGATTCCGGCTTTTGAAATGAGACATTTCTATTCAATTTTACACCATTTGGCACATTCTGTATATGGATTATTTTGTTTTATCCTACTTTATCCGTAACTTTGTCAACGGTCAATGCCTCTGAATAGTATGAATCAGATGGCCTCGGTTTACAGGAATGTATGCCTGGGGCGATCGGGAGGTTTCTATTATGATCATACACGAACAAGATTGGATTCATTCCAATAATCATAAATTAAGTCCTGATCTGACGCAGCTCGCACTGGACTGGTATCGTCCGGTGCACTATGCCCCCGGTATTCTCCAAGCTTATGCCGTAAGCTCGCGAAAAGCGCTTCGCAAGGTTCCTGTCATCGTTCAGGTTGGCTCTCACGAAGACTATCTGACCAAAGTTGACAGTTTATCAAAGTATGGGGGTTGCAAAATCAATGGGAAACTACCACTGATTAATTGCTTCACCGTAAAGGTCAATGCAAAAAACCTGGAAACGATTATCAAAGATACAAAGACAAGCAAAGTTTGGTTTGACAGGCCTGTTCGATCAGTCCTTGATGTGGCTACACCCGTCACCAAATCTCCTGCTGTATGGAGTCTTGGCACTACAGGCAAGGGCATTGGCGTCGCAATATTGGATACAGGAATCTATCCGCATCCTGATCTTGCGGGAAGGCTTACTGCGTTCCAAGATTTCATCGGAAATAAGACCACTTCCTATGACGATAACGGGCATGGCACCCATATTGCGGGTTGCATCGCGTCAAGCGGCAGCCTTTCCCGTTTCCTATACAAGGGTACCGCTCCGGATGCGAACCTAATTGGGGTCAAAGTGCTTGACAAAAAAGGCGGAGGCAGTCTCTCAACTGTTATACAGGGGATACAATGGTGCATCAGCAACAAGAATAAGCTTGGGATTCGTATCATCAATCTTTCTCTCGGTTCCGAAGCGGTCCAATCCTATCAGGACGATGCGCTTTGCCAAGCGGTTGAAAGTGCATGGCAGAAGGGAATCGTCGTTTGCGTTGCCGCAGGAAACGACGGACCTGCAAAGGGTACAATTTCTTCGCCGGGGATTGATCCCATGGTCATCACTGTAGGGGCTGTCGATGCGGACAGCACAATGAACCCTGAAGAATATACCGTAGCGGATTATTCAAGTAGGGGACCTACCGTTGACAACCTGATCAAACCGGACGTCATGTGCCCCGGAACTAACATTATTTCTCTGCGTGCCCCAAATTCTACTTTGGATAAAAAATATGGCAGCGCCCGTGTCCAGAAAGAGTATCTCTCTTTGTCGGGAACCTCTATGGCCACTCCCCTCTGCGCCGGTGTCATCGCATTGATGCTTGAAGCGGATAAAACCCTCTCACCTGACAAGGTGAAAGAGAGACTGATGAAAAAATCACGACCTCTGCCAAATCTGAACGCGTTGGAACAAGGGAGAGGGCTTGTGGATGCATTGCAGAGCATTAGAAATTAACGCTATTAATTAGAATAGCAGTTCCTTGTGGGCGGGGAGTTCAACCAATTTTCGTAATATAAAATTGTGTCAATAGAATGCCGCAAAGGGATTACCCAAAATCCCTTTGCGGCATTTTTTCTTACGCCTATTGCAGCCTAATTTCTTCTCCTCTTACCCTACTTTGTGATTAGTACAATACCCACCATGCACAGCCCAATTCCTGCCACTTTCACGGCTGTAATCTGATCATGGTAGGCAAAATATCCGATCACCAGCAATGCGATTACCACTAGCGAGCTGGATAACAGATTTGTGGTGCTGAGATTGCCGCCTGCGCGGTAGGCAAATAAATAACCCGCCTCAATTCCAAAAATCGCTGCTCCCAATGCAAAACTTGTCCAGTTAACCTTATGAAGCTGAACAAGCAGGCCCTCGCCCTTGCCGAAGAATGGCACGAGCACCATGCAAGCAGCAGCTGCTGCCAGATAGGAGAGACATAACGAGATCATTGGATTAACATCTTGGGGTGTTGACTTTTGAACCACATGGTACAGTATTGTAGAAAACGCAGAAAGTAAAATGGCGGGGTATAAAAGATTCATTCCTGTCATAATTCTCACTCCTTTACGATTTAGTCTAAAGCACCCGGACTTTCTTTGCAACCTCCTCTCTGGTTATGATACAATAGCCTCGGTTAACAAAGTATGATAGCACTTGATTTCACATCTATATTGAGGCGAAGCATGATAACAATATTAATTGCCGGAGATCATATTGCGGATAATGAACGGGTTGCCGCCAGTATCATCGGCGGTACGGAATTAACGACCTGTGTCATCTGCGCCCGTTCCGGCATGGAGGCGCAGCGGGTCATCGAAAACAGAATAGAACCGATCGATTTGTTTGTAGTCAGTATCAGGCTGCAGGATCAAAGCGGCTATCGGCTTGCGGAGCTCATCAGAAAGGATCACCGCTATCGGGAGACCCCGATTCTATTTGTTACGAATTCCAGTCCCAGCCTGGCCGGTTTTTCCGAAATGGCCACTTATCAAAGCTATAAAAAGCACCACTACATTTCTCTTCCCATCACCCGAATCGATGTCCAAAGCAAGCTGGGATTATATCTGGAACAAATCATCAGCGATCAAGGAAAGCGAAACAGCGCAGAACGAGCGGTTCAAATCAAGCATAGCAAGGGAGAAACGCTTCTGGTTGTTCAGGAAATCCTATTTGCAGAGGTTCAGAATAAAAACTGCCGGATCATTACGCTATCAGGAAGCTATGAAGTTCTAAACAAGGGGCTAAAGGACATCATTCTTATGATAGACGATGATTATTTTCTCCGCTGCCATAAAAGCTTTGCTCTAAATATCCGTCAACTCAAGGGAGTTGAAAAAGCAGCACGCAGAATCTGGGAAGCTTCCTTTACCTCAGCCCAGGAGCCTTGCCTGATCAGCAGCACCTATCTGCCGAAAATCCTGGAGGTTTATCGAAACTTGCCTCGCACGCGAGTATGACATTTCACGCTGAATAATGCCATTTCATTCTGCTGCCCTTGCGCCCTACCACTGTAACATGCTATTTTAGTGATGAAATTTTTATGGAGGTTGGGTTAAAATGATCTGGATTCCTTTTTTGTGTCTTGCCATAGGGCTTTTTTTTGGTCTGCAGAATTTATCAGAGAGGATCATGAAACAAATTGACAGGTTGATCAATGCTGCGCTGATGGTTCTCATGGTGACCATCGGTCTCAACATTGGGATCAATGATTCCGTCATGCTGAATCTGCCGCGAATTGGATTCAATTGTGTTATAATTTCATTGTCCGCCATTGGACTCAGTGTTTTATTCACCCTTCTGACGGAAAAGACGCTGCTTCCGCTGGATACATTTATCGAGCGTCTTAACAGCGAAACCGCGTCAGAAATCAGCCCTGCGCTTAACGAATCGCAACCTTCGGAAACTGGTTCGCCACTTCTTTGGCTGATTCCCCTCAGCATTATTTCCGGTGTTGTTCTTGGGTATTTTCTGTTTCCTTCAAGCCTTGGTTTTGTCCTGGGTTATCTTCTGACCGGCTCTCTTGTGGTCCTTTATACCAGTGTAGGAATCAGTCTTGGGGCGAATCGCAAGGTCTTCCGTTACATAAAACTGCTGGGGTTTCGGGTAATCTATCTTTCTGTGGCGATCTTTGCAGGAAGTATGGCTGCCGGTTTTCTTTCCGGCTTACTGCTTGGTCTGCCGCTTCATATTGCGGTGATGTCTGCCAGTGGAATGAGCTATTACAGCATTACGGGTGCCTATATGACACAGGTTTACGGGATCGAAGCTGGCACCTACGGTTTCGTCGTTAATGTTATGCGGGAGTTTTTTACAGTACTCCTGCTGCCGCTTCTCATCAAAATCAGCAAAGGAAGCTCCATTGCCGGAGGTGCTGCCGGAAACATGGATACCATGCTGGTTCCGGTCACAAAGCTTGTGGGCACAGAAATCGGTCTTGTCGCTCTGATTACCGGAACAATCCTTACCTTTGCAGTTCCCTTTCTTCTTCCCTTGCTCTTTCATATCATGTAATAATTTGCAAATATTTGTCCACAAAGCGACTCAATCGTGTTAAAATATGAAAGCATTGTACAGATCAGTGTTTCCCCGAAAACTTGGACGATTGATGGAGTCACTACATGGAATTGAATCATTTGCTTTCTGCACTGTCACTTGTGGCTGTATATGCGTATCTGCATATTGGTGTTTTTGCGCTATTGAAAAACCGTAACTCGATCATTAACAAAGTGTTTTTTGCGCTATGCATCGCCTATGCGATCTGGTCCTTCGCTTATTCCTTCGCTTATTTGACAGATAATCCTCGGGATTTTTCTCTTTGGAATAAGGTCGCGGCATTTGGCTGGTGCTCTTTCAGCGCATTGACACTTTATCTGGTACTGCTTCTAACCGAAAACCGTTTCTCTATGAATCGGAGCGTCATTTTTTTTCTATTTCTTCCAAGCGCAGTCTTCCTCCTGATGGCACTCTTTTTATTCGGCCCCGAAATCAATACGCCGCCTCTGGTTTCCGGAATTTTTTACATCGGAGATTTCATTTACAACTTTGCCTACACCGCGCTGTGCATCTATCTTCTGGCACGCTGGGGCAGTCGGTCTGACAGTTTAAGAGTAAAAAAGCAGGCCCGGATTCTTGTCCTTTCAGGATTGATTCCTTTTTTCGTCAATCTACTTACGCAAACAGTCCTTCCCTTATTGGGATTTCAAGGGCTCCCACTCATGGGGCAGATCTATGCGGTGTTCATGGTTCTGGGCACTTATCTTGTCATTACAAAATATAAACTGATGCGTATCACAGGAAATATCATTTTAGATGAAGTCGAAAACAAGATTATAGAGCTTGTCATCCTGCTGAATGACAAAGGAGAATTCATACAGGTCTCAAAGCATGTTTTGAAGCTTTTGGGATTTGAGGAATCAGAACTTTTGGGAAAACATATCTCCATCCTTTTTCGTGAGGAAAACCGGGATAAAGTTACACTGGAAACTCTGAAGGAGGAAAACGAGTTTAAAGACATTCAGATCTGCACCAGCAGCGGTGAGACAATCCCTGTTCAGATTATGAGTGTTCCCATTGAAGACAAGATTCTCCATGAATTCCTTGGGGTTCTGCTTATCGTTCGCGATATCCGCAAGGAATATGAACTCCGAGCAATCAATGCCGAGCTGCATGAAAGAACCATACGAGACAGTTTGACCAATCTTTACAATCATCAGCATTCCCTGGAACTTCTGACAGGTGAGATCAATAAGCATCGGCAAAACCCTGAATCAGGGCCGCTTTCTATTATGATGCTGGATATTGATCACTTCAAGAAAATCAATGATACGCACGGTCATTTATATGGCGACTATATCATAAAAACAGTATCCGATATCATGAGCAAAAATGTAGGCTGCCTAGGCTATGTCGGCCGATTTGGCGGAGAAGAGTTTATCATTATTCTGCCGGACACAGAACTCGGCGATGCATGCGACATTGGTGAAAAAATTAGAAAGGATGTCTATCGATACTCCTATACCGAACAGATGGCGGTGACCGTCAGCATCGGCGTTTCCATGCTATGGGATGAAACCGCAATGCAGCTGCTTAAAAAAGCCGATGATCTGCTCTATATTGCAAAACAGGGCGGCAGAAATCGAGTTGAATGTGAATAGCTACGGATCATAGCAGCGCTGTGATCCATCGCTATTACTTTTTTTTCTTAGTTACTGCGGTAATCTGTCTGTAGGCACCGGCGATTCCTCCTACGATTCCAAGACAGAGAAGAAGAATCAGAAAAAGCACTTTTGTTCCGAGTTTTTCATCCAGCCAGTGACCTCCAATCGCTCCCAAAAGAATGGGCATTGCCATGGTAAGCCCCAGCTGAGAAAATAAAACCAACGCCTCGAGGCCTGCCTGCGGGTTGGATTTTTCTGTTTTCTCATCCGATTTTTCTTTCTTAGATTGTTCTTTACTTTTCAAAACAAATCCCCCCTGACCTTATTTTTCCCTTCGCGGTGTTTTCCTGTCCAAAATGTGGTATACTGTTCAAAAGAAACAGGAGCACAAAATAGAAGGAGGTGTCTACATGAAAGGTATCGCAAAAGCAAGTTTCATATTAAGCATCGTAACTGTTTGCGTTGGTGCGGCCGCCGTGGTTTTAAGCGCTATACAGCTCAATAATGAATGTTAAAAACTCCCATCGCATTACAGATATTTTTTGAGAACAATAGAAATTCGGTCTTTTCTGGTGACACCTCCTATGGTTTGGAGCAGGATTTTCCCCTTGCCCCGAAGCACGAGCCTGTCACCTTCTTTCATTTGTCGATCCGCTTTCTCCGCCTGGAGACCGTTCACATATACCAGCCCTGCGGAAATTGCCTCAAGCGCCCGGCCTCTTGAAACAGAAAACCCCGACGAGATTAAGTTGTCAAGACGAAGAGACGCCACGGTGTCTCTTTTTTCCTCAAAGCTTCCCTCTGGTACGATAATCTCCGACGTATCAATCACTTCTCCCCGGAGGGATGTCCGGCCTGCCTTATCGAAATGATAAAGAAGAAACTCGGCCATATCTTTTATGATCACGATATCGGCACCGTCCTCCCGCACGAGAATATCGCCGATGATCTCTCGCTTGATACCCAATCCAGTCAGTGCACCCAGATAATCTCTATGAGAAAGAGGCTTGCGGCCGTCCTGGTGTATCCGAAGCAGCGCCAAAGGGTTTGCACCCTCAAGGGTCGCATAATCCGGCAGGAAGACCGCCACAGCGCGCTCGGCTTCTCCATAACCGCCGCAAAACGAATACTGAAGCCCTGGATATCTCCTGCAGACCCCGTCTGCCAGCGTTCTTTGCCGCATATCTAAAAATGTTGTGTGTGTTGTTATATAATACTCCTGGCATTGATTGATTTTATCCTCAATGCCCGCAAGCAGAATTGCATCCTCTTTCATTTGCTCTCCGATTCCTTTTCATGTT
>JAQSXD010000434.1 GCA_029266295.1 Bacillota bacterium
ACTTTCCAAGAGCATCTCAGGAATGGCTCCACAGTTAATCGCTATGAAAGGATTTCCGTTTCGTGGACTCTCGGCATGAATCGCTCTTGCAAACAGCTCTTTTCCCGTACCGCTTTCGCCGGTGATCAAAATGGTGGAATCACTGGAAGATACCTGAAGGGTTCTTCGCTTCGCCCGAAGCATAGGATCGCTCTCTCCAATGATATCGTGAAAGGTTGTGTGCTTATCAACGACAGTCATCTTATACATCCGCTCTCTCACTTCGGAGATATTCTGAAAGATAATCATGGCTCCCAAAGCAGAGAAATCCCGCATTCCCCTGTTTTCTGCTTGAATTGGAACCACTGAACAGAGAAATCGCTTTTCCGCTTCTCCCCTTCCCCTGTAGATGACTTCCTTATCCTTTGCCGCAATGCCCGTCTTAAGGACTCGTTCCGCATCTTTGATCTCCCAGATCTCAGAAAGTAAGGAGTCCTCGATCAACTCTCTCTTGATCCCCAGTAATTTTTCAGCTTCGTAATTGCAGGATTTAATTCTGCAATCCTTGTCTATGGCAATCAAGCCTTCATGGATGGATTCAACAATACTCTGCAGCTGATTTCTCTTTTCTGACTCAGACAGCTTGCTAGCGAGAAGTTCGGCCATCCGCTCCAGAAACATCGTCAGCGTAGTTTTATTCATGTAGATCTTGTCCCGCTGTTGCTCATTGAAAGCAACGAGACCGATCAAGCCGATGATCTTGCCTTCCAGCTTGATGGGGCAACAAATTTCTGCCATTTCCCCTTCTTGAGGATCATATTCCAAATCCGATTCCGGATCGACACAGACATAGTTTCGTCCTGACTTCAGCAACTTTCCATAAATTGCCCCGGAATCAATATTACCATCCTCTTCAAAACTGCCTATTTTATGAGTATATCGTCCTGTGCCACCGATGATTTCCAGATTTGCATCAACAATTTCCGTCTCGATTTCCAAAGCAGCAGTAATCGCCTCTGCAACGTTCATAACGGTATCTCTGATCGCAGACAATCCCAGCATAATAACCTCCGCATTTTAAGCCCATGTTATATTCCAATAGTCACATTATAAAATTATTTTGCATATTTGACAATTATTTTTATCACTATTGAAAGATTTTGTGAACCTAATGCGAACCGAATAGTATTAACTTACTTCAAATAGTCAAGAATCACCCGGTAATCACCTTTCAGTGTTTCTAATGTACAGTTCCTGCAGTTTGCAGGGCTCGTTGACGGAAGATATCGCGAAGGAACTCCCGTTATGGGGTAACATAACCTTTGATAAAGATCCGTTGCTTTTTTCCCCGTGGTAAAGACCGCCCGGATATTCGCAGCAGACAGAATGAGATTGATATCGTTTGGCTCCGCTCCGGAAATGCTGCTGTCATCTGCACCTTTGATACGGCACGATTTCAATACATCCCACATGGCGATGTGATGTCGTCGAAGAAACGCTTCCTTCTCCTCTGTTGATATTGGCCGTGTTTCTCCCATTAATTCTGAAAGTACCCTCCAGAGACGATTCTGAGGATGCGAATAATAAAAACCCTCTTCCCTTGATTTGGGCGAGGGCATGGTACCCAAGATCAGCACCCTTGAGCCGCAGTCATAAATGGGCTCCAGCTCATGACGAACAAACTGGAGCGTTGTTTTTATTCCTTCGATTTGGTTCTTTTTCGGCATTTTATTTCTCCGTTACCGGTTTAATTCGTTGAATGGTATTTGGGGAAACGCTGATTAAATCTGCGCCTCCTTAATAAACGTATTGTGATCCAGCTCTCGGAAAGCCAGCTCCAGTTCTTCTCTTGTGTTCATGACAATGGGTCCGCCCCAGGCGATAGGCTCTTTCAGCGGCTTTGCTGCAAGGAGAAGAAAACGGATACCCTCTTCAGCAGCCCTTACCCGAAATCTGTTTCCGGCTTCAAACAATACGGCGCTCTTTTCCCGGGCATAGTCACCTTCTTCCGAGCCAAAGGCACCGGCACCTTTCAGGATATACAAAAACAGATTGTCTTCCGGATTCGTCTCGAATGTCCACTCTTTACCAGGAGCAACGTCCGCGTCCAAATAAAGCGGCTTTACATAATCACCTTCCATCGCACCGGCATACCCGTTCAATTTACCGGAAATCAGTCGTATTACAGCCCCTTCTTCGCTAATCACAGGAATATCACTGCTCTTCATGTCGTGATACTGAGGGTGTGTCATTTTGTCTTTTTGCGGCAGATTGAGCCAGAGTTGAACTCCCAGCATGCGGGAAGAAGGCTTAGGCATTTCCTGATGGATGATCCCGGAACCGGCGGTCATCCACTGGCAGTCTCCACTTCCAATGAACCCGTTGTTGCCAAGACTGTCGCCATGTTCTATTTTTCCGTCTATCAAATAGGTAATGGTTTCAATCCCCCGATGAGGATGCCACGGAAATCCCCTGATGTAATCCAGCGGATCTACTGAATCAAAGGCATCCAGCATAAGAAATGGATCAAAATCCTTTACATCATTCTGACCAAATACTCTTACCAGCTTGACACCGGCGCCATCCTGGGCCGGCTGTCCTTTCACAACCCGCTTGATTGTTCTAAACTCTTTCATCTCTATTCCTTCTTTCCAATCCGATACTGCCCTCTTATTTGATGGCAGCTTATATCTTCCAGTTTTCGAAAATGACCTGCGCTTCTTCAAGAAATTCCTTTGGTATGGTAATCACGCCATCGACTTCCGTTTTATATTCATCTGTGATCGGAACCGGATTACAGCCGCCTTTCGTCAGCGCAACCTCATCCATTCCAAACCGATTACCACAGTTCTGGCAGACCAAAAATTCACCTTCCTGTATATAATACCCTTTTCCCGAGCTGTAACACACCTGGCAGGTATTAAATGCCGTTCTGATCGTGCCGTCAGATGCTTTTACCGCTATGATTTCCATCTTTTTATCCAGTTCATTATATGTGTAAAAGGCAGCAGTTTCTGTAATATCAGAAGTGGTAATAACCAGATCTCTGTTTTCGTTCAGCACAGCCTCCTTTGCATCATTCCCATTCAAAGCAAGATCGCCGTCCTTCGGCGAAAGCAGCGCAAAGGCTGCAGCAGCAGCTGCAAATACAGCAACCACAAGTATAATCAGTGTACTCTTTTTCATATTTCCCCCTTACAGGCAGTTTACGTGAGTTTCGCCTGCCAT
>JAQSXD010000035.1 GCA_029266295.1 Bacillota bacterium
ACCAGAACCCTCTCCCCTAAAGTCCGGGAGCCGCAGGAGTTTTAAGAAGGAGTTTTAAAAATTCGTTTGCATTTCATTTTAAAGCATTGTATGGTGAAAAAGGACCGGTTACTAAAATGAAAAAGAGGAACCCACACCATGAACTCAAATGAGAATGAGAATGTGAATATGAACGCGAACATGAAAATCGAAACGATTCACCCCTGCCCCATTGCATATGTCAGGCAAACTGGAGCGTATGGAAAAGATAACATTCGCGCGATGGAACAGCTTAAGCAATGGGCGAGAAACAACGGCCTCATGAACGGCAAAACGGTAATTTTCGGCATCCCACAGGATAACCCGCAAATAACTGCACCTGAGTATTGCCGTTATGATGCCTGCATTGCCCTTGTCGAGGAACCCCTTGGTGCAAAGGAGGCGGAGTACTCCAAACACGTTCCGGCTGACGATACGACGTCTGCCAAACAAATTCCGGCTGGCGGTACGACGCCTTCCAAGCAAATTCCATCTGGCGATACAATGCACAGCCAACAGGCCTCAGAGGATAGCAAAGTCCAGTATGGAGAACTCCCCGGAGGAACGTATGCTGTTTTTACCGTGAGTCACACCGCAGAGGCGGTGGCGCAGGCTTGGATAGAAATCTTTGCTCTAATATCCGCCAGCGGATCCATTCCTGACCTATCACGCCCGATTTTAGAGCGGTATCATGCTGGACTGGTTGCAGAGCACCTCTGCGAAATCTGCGTGCCAATCACTGAAGAAAGACGGAGAATAAAATGAACGGAGCTCTTTTGTTAATTCCATTGCTGCTAATCAGGTTCGGCCTTTTAGGAGTATTGGACAAGGATGGATTAAAGCGGGCAGCTCACTTTGCCCCCCTGGTTGGAATGGAAAAAACAGCATACTGGATTTATCAGATTTCAAATACAGGATTCTTTGTCTATCTATTCTTCCTTAAAATTAAGGCGGATTCCGATTGGTTTTATGCAGGCCGTGCAATATTCGGGTTGGGCGTCTTGCTGTGTCTTGCGTCTGTATTAGCCTTTGCGCACCCTGCTGGAAATGGCATCAATAGCAGCGGGTTCTACCGGATTTCCCGCAATCCCATGTATGTTGCCTTCTTTGTCTACTTTTTAGGCTGTGTACTGCTTACCCGGTCAATACCTCTGCTGGCAATACTGATGGTATTTCAAGTGTCAGCTCATTGGATTATTCTGTCTGAAGAACGATGGTGCATCAGGGAATTTGGGGCAGAGTACAGAAATTATATGAGTAGAGTAAGACGCTATCTCTAAATCTCGGTATAAAAATCATGCTCTTGAAAGGAATATGCCGCGAAAAAGAGGGAAGGCTGCGGAAGCCTTCCCTCTGATTTCCTATAAATACTGATCCACATTGTCTTTGGTAATCAGTACAAATGGAATGTTAGTATTTTTCTCGTATGTTTCTCCGCTGGCAATCTGAAACGCAACATCAACGCTGCCCGTCCCCTGCCCATTTGCATCCTGCAGAACGGTTGCATCAAGTTCACCTGCCTGAACACTCAGCTTGGCATCCTCAATAGCGTCAACGCTGACAATCACAATATCATCCTTCCGTCCGGCATTAATAACAGCGTTCAGCGCACCCATTCCCATATTGTCGTTTTCCGCTGCAATTGCACTGATATCCGGATATTTTTGAAGCCAATCTTCTGTGATGCGCATGGCCTCTTCCCGCAGCCATTTGCCGCTCAGTGATTCAAGAACTGTGGCGCCCTCTTCCTTATAGATCGTGTTCTTTAACCCTTGGTCACGATCGATTTGAGCAGAGTTTCCAATGTCTCCTTCCAATTGCAGGACATTCCCTTTTGCGTTTCCTTTGCCGCCTAATTGATCGGCAATAAAATTGCCCATAATCTCACCGGCTTCCACATCATTTGATCCCACAAAAGCTGTGGCGTCCTCAACGTTACTCGTCTTTGAATTAACGATTACGATGGGTATGCCCGCTTCTTTGCATTTGTCAACAATGGGAGCGCAGCCGTTGGCATCTACCGGACTCATGATGATGACACTCACACCCATGGCAATCATGTCATCGGCTTGATTGAGCTGTTTTTGAACGTCAGTGTCAGCGTCAACCTGTAAGAAGTCCGCAATTTTCCCGCAAGACTTCAGTTCCGCCAATGCGGTGTCCTGAGCTGCGTTTAATAGAATTTGATACTGGTCAGAACGTGATTTCTGGAGGATTCCAATTTTAATCGCCGATCCATCCTTTGCTGCTTCGCCATCTGCATCCCCACTCGCGCCGCACCCGGATAATAGTGAGAGGGTCATGGCCAGTACTAATAATACGGTGGTTAATTTTCTCGTCATTCTTCTTCCTACCCTTAACTTCTTCATACTTCTTCCTCCTCAAACGATAATCTTATGGAAAGACAATCTGTCATTCGCATCATTTGCTTTTTCGGCGGCTAATCATAATATCCAAAATGACAGCCCCCAGTATAATAAACCCCTTTACGATCTGCTGATAAAATGAAGAGACCCCCATCAAATTCATTCCGTTATTGATTACGCCGATCATAAGAATCCCTATAACGGTCCCGGGAATGGTTCCGATGCCTCCATTCAAACTAGAGCCGCCGATCACCACCGCCGCGATGGCATCCAGCTCATAACCCACTCCAATGGACGGTTGCCCTGCATTGACCCGGGAGGTCAAAATGACACCGGCAATTCCTGTAAAGATCCCCATCATCATGTACGTCAGCAGCTTAATTTTGAACACATTCACCCCTGAAGCCACAGCAGTATGTAGATTGCCGCCAATTGCATAGACATACTGCCCATATTTCGTACGGCTGAGCAAAACAAACCCAATGAAGGCAATGCTGATCAATACAATAATAGAATAGGGAATCGCACCCAATAATTTGCCTTGCCCGATCTCCTTAAATGCGTTGCTCGTTAGAACATAAGATTTGCCATCGCTGATCACATAAGCGGCTCCTCTGAAAATAAGCTGTGTACCAAGGGTAACCACAAAGGGAAACATATCAAATTTGGATATGATATATCCATTAAATAATCCAATCAATCCACATGCGACAGCAGCCAAAACCACAGCAAATACCACATTGCCTGGATTTGCAGCCAGCACAGCACCGGTTACAACAGAGGCAACCGCGATCATCGAGCCAATGGACAAATCAATTCCGCCGCTGATGATGATGAACGTCATGCCGATGGCAATGATCCCATTGATACTGATCTGGTTCAGAACATTGATTGTGTTCTGCAGTGTCCGAAAGGTAGGGCTTGCGATCAGCAGAAAGACAATCATGAAAACCAGGATCATCAAAATCCCGTATTTTCTGGTGAATAACGCCAAATCGAAAGACTGCTCTGTCTGTTTTGCTTGCATACTCATTTGTCACCTCCGAGTGCCTTGTTTAATATCATTTCCTGCAAATTGATTCCCTCACAAATTTCAGATCGATGGAATTGTCCATTGAGCCTTCCCTCATGGACGACCAGAATCCGATCGCTCATGCCGATTACTTCTTCCATCTCTGATGAAATCATAATAATTGCCATGCCCTCTGCGGCGAATTGGCACATTAGTTTATAAATTTCATGTTTGGCACCAATGTCAATCCCTCGAGTCGGTTCATCAAGAATCATTAATTTTGGCGACGCCATCATCCATTTGGCGAGAATTACTTTTTGCTGATTTCCGCCGGAGAGGCTTACCGCTTCAACCGAAAGGCTGGACGCCTTGACGGATAATTTCTTTGCATACTCTGAAATTTTCGCATTGTTTGCCTTATGGTTGATGAATAAACGACGCTGTTGCTTCTTTAGGTTTGGCAGGCCAATATTCTCATACAAACTGCGGCAAAGAACCAGACCATATTTTTTCCGATCTTCTGTGACCATGGCAATCCCATGGTCAATGGCTTCTGCAGTGCTCCGTATGGTTAAGGGCTTACCGCACCATATGATTTCACCGGAGTCATAGGGATCAAGGCCAAAGATGGATTTCATAATCTCACTTCGTCCTGCACCGACCAGGCCTGCGAAGCCGAGGATCTCACCCGCCCTGACTTCAAAACTGATCTCCTGAAACACACCGTTCCTTGTCAGTCCCTCCACTTTTAAAACGACTTCCCCTTGCCGCACCGGAACCTTGTCGAAGACATCAGATAGTTCACGTCCCACCATCATTTTAATGAGCGCCGGGCGATTGATTTCTGAAATCTCTCTGGTGCCGATATATCTTCCATCTCTAAAAACCGTTACCCGATCACAGATCCTGGCGATTTCCTCCATGCGGTGAGAAATATAGATAATGCTGATGCCCCTCTCTTTTAATTCTGCTATGGTTCGAAACAAATTTTCTGTCTCGTCTGCGTCCAGAGAGGAAGTGGGTTCATCCATAATTACAATTTTGGCGTTGAACGTTACCGCTTTGATGATTTCCACCATTTGCATCTGGGCTATGGTTAATTCAATCATTTTGACTTGTGGGCTGATGTTCATGCCATACTTTTTCAGAATAGCGGCAGCTTCCTGATTCATCTTCTTCCGATCAACCAGTAACCCGCGAAACCGTGTAGGCTCGCGATTTAAGAAAATGTTTTCCGCAATGGTCATATGTAAAATTGGATTCAGCTCCTGGTATATCATGCTGACACCGGCATCAATTGCTTCAGCAGGGTTTTCAAAACAAACTGGTTTTCCGTCAAACAGAACCTCTCCCCTGTCTGCTTTCAATTGCCCTGCAGCAATTTTCATCAAGGTGGATTTTCCCGCCCCGTTTTCACCCATCAAAGCATGAACCTCACCGCACCGAACCTGAAGCTGAACATCATCCAATGCCAAAGTACCCGGAAACTGCTTTGTGATTCCCATCATCTCCAGCAAAAAGGCACTTTCAAGGTTAGACATTCCTGTTTCCCTTCTTTCTATTGCTTAATTTCGTACTGTTTCAAAAATGTTTCTAAATATTGTTGCACGTCTTTTCTGTGTTGATTACTGTCAATCGTTTTCGGGGTCAGTTCTTTATATTCTACCTGGAGGATTCCATCCGCCAGTGCCTTTCCGTATTCCATTGGATGTACCGGGTCCATACTGTTTGCCATAACCAGAACTGGAGTTTTAATATTCTTCCATAAACGCCGATCCAGACATGGCTGGTCTGCGGGCATAGCCAGATATTTGACGGCAGTAGTTTTTGCATGAGGATAATCAAAATAGCTCAGAAACGATTCTGCGGCAGCGGGTGATTTCCGTGCCAGTTCCAAGTATGGTTCATATGTTGCGAGCATATAGCGACCGATCTGCGGTTCCATACCACAAATCAACCTGGCAACCTCACGAAACAGATCTCTGATTTCCGGATTCATGGGCTGATCCAGCCAGGCTGGCCGTGAAAATACACTGCCTGTGGTTCGGCTGGGATAACGCAGAACGAAATTTAATGACACTGCCGCGCCCATGGAAATGCCTCCAATAATTGCTTTCTCCAAATTGAGATGGTCTAGAAATGCTGCCAAATCACTGCCAAAGGTTTCAAAACCGAGTTTTTCCTCAGGCCCAATCTCATTTGTTTCACCATGCCCTCGAAAATCGAAACTGAGAAGCCGGATGCCCGCGGGAGGAATAAAGATATTTTGAATTTGTTCCGTGCTTCCCCCCAAGCCATGTTGAAAGACGAAGGGAGTGCCTTCCCCAAGATCAATGTAATGAAACCGAATGCCCTCATGAATGAAATAGGCCATGCACTTATTCCTCCGTTTCCAGCCGTTCGAGCTGTTTCCGGAGAAAAGCCAAACTTTCAGGAACCTGAGCTTCCGAAAGACCATGAAGGATCAGGGGTCCCTGAAAGCTGCAATCCTTTAATAAGTTCAGGTACGTCCTGTAATCCAGCATGCCTTTGCCTGCTGCTACGAATTCCGGCTTCGCTCCATCTTTTGCAAGATCTTTGGCGTGGGCAATCACGATATCATCCGCCAGCAGTTCAAAGGCATTGTTCAAGATCGAGGTCATTTTTTTTGCCTCTCCGGCATGAAACAAATTGGCACCGTCCATGATGATTTTCAGATTTGGCGACTGCATTTCATTAAGGAGCTTTCTTGCCTTACCTGCGCTGTTGATCACGTTGGAGACCTCTGGTTCAATTGCTAACGTAATCTTGTGATCCTCGGCAATCTGCAAGGCCGTACCCATGGTTACACACAGATCATGCCAGGCATCGGGCAAATCATTGTCAGGATGCTGCTTCCACATACTGGTTTCATTGCGTGAACCGGTGCATAACGTAATCACCGAGGTTCCTATTGGCAAACATGACCTAGCCAGTTCGGCGAGACGCTTGAGTCCGATCCGGCGGTGACTGACATCAGGATGAATCATATTGAAGGTTCCTGAAACAGCAGCAATTGCAACACCATATTTTACGGAAGCCTTTTGAATACGATCTGTCATATCCTGTGAAATGGTATCCGGCATAGAGGTAGGTCCGATGCAGGCCATGTTAAACTGTGTCTGTTTCAAACCCTGACGCTGTATTGCTGCAAATACTTCTTCAACACTAGTGCGGGTAAATGTCTTGGCAAATATCCCTATCTGCATATCGATCTCCTTTCAGTTCATGAATCAGGTGTTGCTGCGGGCTAAATAACAGGCTCCCATAACACCTGCATCAATTCCCAGTTCGCCCGTCACAATCCTGCAGTGCTGAATCGGATGCATCAGGGTGTTTTCGACCTGCTCTCGAGCCCGACCTAAAATCCGCTCCCCTAATTGCGACACGCCACCACTGATAATGATGATTTCCGGGTTAAATAGATTGATCAGGTTTACCATCCCGATGCTTAATTTCTTTGCAAAGATTTCAACAGCCTGTTTGGCAGCCGCATCCTCTTCATCCCACGCCTTACTAATCATTTCGCCGGTGATTGCATCCTGATTTCCAGATGCATACGCAAGAAGCAGCGAATCGGGATGATCCTTGATTCTTTCCCGCGCGTACCGTATGAGTGCAGCAGCGGAGCAGCAGCTTTCAAAACAGCCACGCTTACCGCAGGAACACTTTTCGCCATTGGTTTCGATGATCATATGCCCTGCCTCAGCTGCGACATGAGATGCTCCGTGCAGTATGTTTCCGTCAATAATAATTCCGCTGCCCAGCCCAGTCCCAAGCGTCAGAAGCAGAATGTTGCCACAGCCCCGGCCCGCACCAAAATGCATTTCACCCAAGGCGTTGATATTTCCATCATTCTCTGTATATACGGGGATGTTGAAATACTCCTCCAGCCATTTCCCTGCATCCACATCGGTCCAAAATAAGTTGGCCGCATTTAAGACAAGATTCATCCGGCTGTCAATCAAGCCCGGAACGCCAAGGCCAATTCCAAGGACATCTCCCATGTTAGTCTTTGATTCAGCCGCCATGGATTCTATCAAATTGATAATTTCGGAAAAGACTGATTCCGGATTTTTATTCTGAGGTGTCGGCGCACTCTTGCTGATAACCGGCTGCAGGGTTTCATTCATAATCATCCCTTTGATATTTGTACCGCCCAGATCAATTCCAACATAATACTTCATTCACTTAGCCTCTTAATAGATTTCATTGATTTAACCTCTTTTTATGAGCCTATACATCTGCAAGGTGAACCCGCTGCCCTATTGCTGCGGATTGGTGGATGGCCGAGATTGTTCTCATTGCTGCAATTCCGTCATCAATGGATGCACCGCGAAGCGGCATATGATTTAGAATGGTATCTGCAAACCCTTCCACCTGACGCTTATAGAAGTGACCATCTGCAGCGATAGGCCGTTTATAAAGTCCGTCCTTGTTTGAAAAAACCTCTACATCGCTGGATTTAAAGAGCCAGGGATTGTAGGTTTTTGCAATGACGCTTCCGTGTTCTCCATAAACCTGAAACCCCTCGTGCCAGTCCATACGGACGGCTACCGTTAAGTCCAGATTACCAATGGAACCATTTGCAAACTCCACAGCAACTTGCCAGCTGTAGGCATCGTATTTTTTTACAAGCTGTGCATCTACGCTTTTGATTTCTCCGCCCAGGAACCTGGCTGTATCAACAAGATGACTGCCATGGGTCAGCATGTAGTATTTTCCCTTATCTGATTTGGGATCGCCGCTTGGTTTTTTTGCTTTTTCACTCTGAAAAATGATGGGCTGCACGTTATCCGTCACCGTATAACGATACGTACTGTCACAATACCATGCTTTGATGACCAGTAACTCGCCAATTTCGTTCTGAATGAAATCCCGGGCAAAACAGACGCCCTGATCAAATCGTTTCATGTTTCCAACCTGAACAATGAATCCGCCTTTTTCAGCGAGCTCACGCAGCTCTTCACATTCCTGCACCGTAACGCCTAAGGGTTTTTCGACCAAAACGTGCTTTCCTGCAAGAATCGCCTGTTTGGCGCAGGAAACATGAAACTGGTCTGCAATTCCGATAATCACCGCATCAATTTCAGGATCAGCCAGCATCCTTGCATAGTCGTTATATGTAACACGCACATTATGGCTGTAGGCCATCTTTTCAAGCAAATCCTCTGCAACATCACAAATGGCGTAGAGCTGTGCATTATGTGCCCGATTGCAGGCTTCAAGATGAGCAGCCTGAGAGATTTGACCGCACCCCAAAACTCCAATTTTTAATAACTTTGAATCCTTTTTCATCTCACTTACTCCTTTAACGAACAATTGCATGTTTTTATCGACTTCGATAATTTTTTTCTTATTATCGCTATCATATTAGCGCATTTTATTATCGTTGTAAACAATTATATTTGCATTTTTATTAATTTCAAAAGAATTGTTGGTTAATTTCTTAAAAAAACTACCATTTCCGATAATTGTATTGTATTATGATTGTGGGATCGCATTCTACTCCGATAATTGTATTGTATTATGGTTGCGGGATCGCATCCTATAAAGGGATTTCTCATAGATAAGAATGCCCTACTGAAACAATTCCGGCAGAAAGAAGTGATAAAATGCAAACATTTAAGAATAAAACAGAACTGCGGCACGAGAAAATTCGGAGTATGCTGATCGCAGCTGATCTTGTCACAGTTGCGGAGTTTCGCAAAAACCTTAACTGCAGCGAGGCAACGATCCGCAATGATCTTCGCTATCTCGAGGAAAAAGGATTATTAAAGCGCTGTTATGGCGGTGCCGTTGCTACAGGCAGTACCGCAAGACATATGAATATGAATATGCGCTCTGTTGCCTATAAGAAAGAGAAGGAGGCCATTGCCCAACACATCGTTAAAAGCGTCCTCATATCAGGCCAAACCATTATCCTGGATTCCGGGTCAACCAGTTTAGAGATTGCACAAAGAATTGTTGAGTCAGAACTCGAATTAACAGTTCTAACAAATTCCTTCGCAATTGCAACCATCTTGACCCATTCTTCCCATGTCAAGTTCTTTCTTGCCGGAGGAAGTTATGACCCTGAACCCGGCGCTTTTCATGATGAGTTTTCTATCGCGCTTTTCAATACGATGCGTGCAGACATATGCTTTCTTTCCGTAAACGGTGTATCTTGCGATGCTGGGTTTACCATATCCGGTTTCGAGGAAGCCTCGATCAAACAGGCCATGATAAAGGCATCGCGTCAGTGCTACGTCATCGCTGACCATTCAAAGCTCGGAAAAACCGGTTTGAAAGTCATCTGTGACCTCTCTGATGTTACCGCTTTGATCAGCAACAAGCATGATCATGACGAAATTGTAAAGGAGCTGGAGGCATCGGGGTTAAAAATCATTCTGGCACCCCTTAAGGATCAGTAAGCTTCATCAAATAAAAGTGCCCCTTCAAGACGCATTGTGTTCTTGAAGGGGCTTTTCGACAAGGTCATGGTTCCTTTTCAGGATATGATTATTACAGTTCTCTTGCCAGCTCGTACGCGTTCCAGATGGAGTACATAATATTATGCACCTTCTGAGAGTCGCCGATATTGTGGACCGGAATGTCAAGATCCCTTAATTCATCATACAATGCATGGTTCTCCCGGTAACCGATGGCTGAGATAACGGTATCCGCGGGGAAGGATTGCTCTCCTTCCGGAGTTCCCACCGTCACCGTTCCTGCCTCTATGTGCTTCACCGTACTGCCGGTATGAATCTTCACCTTATGAAATGCCAGTAAATCCACAAGCATATCATGATTCATATGGGGAAGTGCTCCGTGTCCGCCCAGAATATCCTTCATCATTTCTATAACGGTAACATTGGAGCCGTTCTGCGCGAGCCATAGCGCTGTTTCACAGCCCACCAGCCCGCCGCCGATGATTACAACATTCTTGCCCGCCTCTGCTTTTCCAAGCAGGATTTCATCGGCAGTCGTCGCAAAGGTCTCTGCGCCAAACTTGCTCTGAATCGGCTTCGAGCCCGTTGCTACAATGATTTCATCCGACTTATAATCTAATAGATTCGCAGCGGTTACCTCGCAGTTCATCTTGACTTCCACACCAAGAAGCGTCAGCTGTTTCTCATACCATTTGACCAGCGCCCTGTCGTAGCGTTTGAAATGAGGTACGCCTCCGGGAATCAGGTTTCCGCCCAGGCTTCCGCTTTTTTCACAAAGGGTCACCCGGTGTCCCCGCTCAGCCAGCACTCTTGCTGCTTCCATCCCCGCGACGCCGCCTCCAATGACGAGAATGTGTTTCTTTTTATCAGCGGTTGTAAGACCGTAAATCTTCTCTCTTCCGCAGGCCGGATTGACGGCACAGCTCACGGGAGCATTTGCAATCCTTCCCAGGCATCCTTCATGACACCCAAGGCACGGTCTGATTTCATCCAGTCTTCCGGTTCTTACTTTTTCAGGATAATACGGGTCGGTGAGAAGCTGTCTGCCAAGGCCGATGATATCACAGGAATCTCCCAGCGCTTCGATTGCCATCTCTGGATTTTCCATTCTTCCTGCCAAAATAACCGGAACATCGACGTTCTGTTTGACAAGTCTTCCAAACTCTCTGTACATCCCTTCCTCGAAGTACATCGGCGGGTGATTCCAATACCAGGAATCGTAGGTCCCAGCATCCACGTTGAGTGCGTCATACCCCGCCGCAGCCAAAATTTTGGCCGCCTCGATTCCCTCTTCAATGTCTTTTCCTGCTTCTTCATATTCTTCGCCGGGAAGACCGCCGCGCCGGATTCCTTTCATGCAGCTTTTCAGGCTGTAGCGCAAGCTGACCGGAAAGTCCGGGCCGCAGGCAGCCTTAATGCCCTTAACAATATCAGTAGCGATTTTCAGCCGGTTTTCCAGGGGGCCTCCGTACTCATCCGTTCTGCGGTTGAAAAGGGCTATGGCAAACTGATCAAGAAGATAGCCTTCATGAACCGCATGGATTTCGACGCCGTCAAATCCCGCTTTCTTTGCGACCACGGCAGACATGATAAATTTCTGAATCAGGTTTTTAATTTCTTCTATGGTCATTTCTCTGTGCTTAATCCGTGGGTCAAATCGGTTTTCATTTTCCGACGGCGCTATAAACTTGGTCGCAAATCCAGGCAAAGCACTTCTTCCCAAACCGCCTGTGAGCTGTAGAAAAATCTTCGTTCCATAGGCGTGAATTCGTTCGTTCATCTGATATGCTTCATGAATAAACGCCAGCGGATTCTGAGTCGGACATGGAAGACCCGGTTTGACCAACCCTTCAATATCCAGATCCACACTGCAAATACCGGTGATAATCAGTCCGATTCCGCCCTTTGCTCGCTCAACATAGTATTCCTGCAGCCTCTCGTTCATCGCGCCCAGTGCATTGGCGTATCCCACAGGACCCATGGGGGCCATGGATAGTTTATTCTTGATCGTTACCTTCCCGATCGAAGCAGGTTCAAAAAGCTCTTTGTATTTTGTACTCATTGTTTCCTCCCTTTCCATTAACTTATAAGAGCGTACCTCAACTTATAAGAGTGTAACGCTGCCGTCTTCTGCAACCTCCACCAGTTGTCCATCCCGGACCGATTCCAGGAAGCGGTCACCCAGCCCGTCCACCGTAACAATCTTTGTATTCTCCCAGATGTCTGCAAGGAGCACCCCTGATATCGCCAGTGACTCTGCTGTGGCTGAAAACAACATTGCTTTAGGCTGAATTCCCATGGCTGCCACGGTTTGAATCAGCATTCCTGCTGTGGTTGAACCGATCACCTGAGGAATGCACAGGATCGCCCCCGACAGATCTTTCTGGAAAAGATCGGGATTGTTCTGATCGGTGCACAGGGTCTGTTTTCCGTTTGAGACCAGGGCACCCATGTAGGACGAAAGGACGTTGAACCCGGCTTTGGATACCATGGCTTTCCCTTTGACCTGGCCTGGGATTACTGCTCTTCCCTGAAACTGTTCCATACTAAAATCCCCCCTTCACGACTAGATTTACAAGGGTCTCGTCATCAACATACCTTGCGGTGGAATAGGTTCTCAGCTTGTTTGAATTCGTAATGATTGATTTTTTAGCACAGAGCGGGTTTGACATATACATCAGGGGACAGATGTGAGACACCTTCACTCCTGTTTTTATAAGCCGGTCATAGTGCTCCGTCTCTTTAAATTTTGCAATGACATCCGGTGCACTGGTTATGACGGTATCTACCGAAACCTTGTCGCTTCCGGCTTCCTTGAGTGCCTGTTCAAAGATTTCTGTCCATTCGGTGAGCTGATGGAAAGAGGCATGAGGACATCCGACAAATGCTCTCTCTGGCTTGGCATTCAAATCCGCCCACAGAATCGGGTAGGAGTTTACCACTCTCTCAAGCTCTGCATCGTCGATGATATAAACGGGTGCATTCTCGCGGATCAGTCCCTCTCCGTCCTTTTTCGCTTCCGGCGTCAGGTTCTCCGCATGATAAAGCGCCACCGCACCATTGGATGCGGTTGCGGCGCCCATATCCTTGAGGTAGTCCTTGACAGCCGGGGTCAATTCTGTTCCAAGAAACTGGTCCAGACCTTTTATGTACGGTACTTTTTCCACCACTTTTATTCCGATTGCGCTTCCCAGAATCTGAGGACGCGGCAGGCTGGAGGTTTTCAGTTCAATGATCCAGTCAGCTTTTCTTCCCTCATCGGTCAGGAATCCGAATTTTGGTGTCTTGCCGATAATCCCGCTGAAAAATTCCATTACACCGGAGGTTCTGTTTGACCGGGCGCCCAATACGGAGTTGGCATAGACCACCGCTGAGGATTCCGCCCAGGCAAGTTGATCGCCAAACTTGGGAGTATTCCCCACCTCATCAAAATAACAGGCACAGGTATAAGCCTTTTCATCCTTCAGCCCCAGTTTTTCCAGCATGCTCTCGTATTCCTTTTGGGTACCGTATAGCAGCTGATACATCTCCTGCTCCTGTTGATTTGCCGTAACGTTCTCATAGTCCAGCGGCTGAGGATCTGCTGTGAAAGGCAGCTTGGTCCTGATTCCTGCATCAATCATCTCTTTCATGATCCTGGACAGGGGTTTCAGCGCTGGCATTCCGAAGGAACATACAAGATGCACCGGCCCATCCAGCGGCACAAGGCATTCGGCATCATACATGTCTCCATACCTTATAAGTGTCTCCATTGTCTTTTGCAGAATCGTTCCGTGTTTTCCATCAAGGAAATCCTGCTCTTCGTTTGTTAACCTCATAATCTTCTCCTTTCTCATTTTTGTTTCCAACGAACATCATTTCACCGAACGTTGTTATGTTAATGTTAGCACTCTGTTAACCTTTTGTCAATCATCTCCTGTGGCTTTGCCTTGCTTTTTTTTCCACAATAGCTTATGATTAGAAAAACGATAAATAAGGAAGCGCTGATTGAATGGAGTGTGCGCAGATGGTCAGCGAAAAATTGACCGTTCAGATGCGCACGGAATGAATCAGCGCTTCCATAATTGGAGCGAAATAATTTATGGCAATAAGAAAAAGAGACGAACAAGCCGCCCAGACAAAGAATACCATCATACGGGTTGCTTTAAATTTGATTCAAAAAAAGGGCTATCACAACATGAGCATCCGGCAGCTGTGTCAGGAAGCGGGCATCTCCACCGGAGCGTTTTACCACCATTTCAGCTCCAAGGAAGAGATGATCAACAACGGCTTCGCGCTGTACGACGAAGCGCTGGATCAGCTGCTGCAGCATTATGAGTTCGTCGACCCTGTAGAAGATATCAAGTTTATCTTACTTCATCAGACAAGATACGTGATGGAAGAGTCGTCCAACCTTACAAAGGAGCTCTACATCGCTCAATTGTCAACAGATGTGAAGTATTCCGTCAATTCGGGGAGAAAATACTATCAGACGATAGAAAGGCTGGCAGAAAGCGCATTGCATAAAGGTTTGATTCATACGGATATGACGGTGCATGAACTTTCCTCTTTTCTGATCCGGATCAACCGGGGCGTGATCTTGGACTGGTGTCTCAACGATTATTCTTACGATCTGATGAAGCAGGCAGAAAAGGACCTGCTATTCGTTTTAGAAAAATTGACGGCTCCTTTGTCCATCCATGAGTAAAGTAAGACGTTATCTCTAAAAGGGGTTTATATGAAAAGGATTTTGAACTTATCCAAAATTGATACGAGTTTTAAAAATCGGTTCCTAATTGCCTTATTAACGTTAATAATTTTTTATGCCATTCTTATTGCGATTTCTTATTTTGTAAATTCCATATGGTTCGATCTATGGCTGGTTAAAGAGTATCTCTTCATTTCCGTTTTAGGGGTGCTGCCAATCTTTTTTAAACAGTATTTTATCAGCACCGTTTACTTCACCGGCGCAATCATCGGGT